>JAWVZQ010000041.1:0-14661 GCA_033722095.1 Wenzhouxiangellaceae bacterium
AACAACAGGTCGGCCACGGCCTCGCCCGTGCGCCGGTCGAGGTTGCCCGTCGGTTCGTCGGCGAACAGCAGGGAAGGCCCGCCCGCAAAGGCCCGGGCGATCGCGACACGCTGCTGTTCGCCGCCCGAGAGCTGGCGGGGCGTGTGCCGCAGCCGATGGGAAAGCCCCACGCGCTCGAGCGCCGAACGCGCGCGATCCAGCGGCTCGGCCTGGCCGGCGATCTCGAGCGGAAGTGCCACGTTCTCGAGCGCCGTCAGTCCCGGAAGCAGATGGAAGGACTGGAAGACGAACCCGACGCGCTCGCGGCGCAGGTCGGCACGCGCGTCCTCGTCGAGATCGTGGATGGCCACGTCATCGAGCCAGAGCCGGCCCGCGGTCGGGCGCTCCAGCCCGGCCAGCAGACCCAGCAGCGTCGTCTTGCCCGAACCCGAAGCGCCCACGATGGCGAGCGTGCGCCCGGCATCGACGTCGAGGCTGATATCTTCGAGAATCTGCAGCCGCCCGTCCGGCGCATCCACGGCGTAGGAGAGGTTCCGGGCGCGCAGCATGGCGGAATCGGCATTCGGCGAGGAGTCGTTCATGATCGGAAGAACCTGGATTGGGTCGGTGGCGTGCCTGCTGGTCGTCGCCTGTGGCGGCGTCCAGGCAGGTCAGCTCGTCGTGCTCGGAGACAGTCTGTCGGATGCCTATAGCATGCCGCGTGAAGCGGGCTGGGTGGCCGTGCTGGATCGGCGGCTGGGCCCCGGGCACGAACTCGTCGACGGCAGCATCTCCGGCGACACGACGGCCGGCGCGCTGGCGCGGCTGCCGGACCTGCTGGACGCCACGCGTCCCGATGCCGTGCTCGTCATCCTCGGCGGCAACGACGGGCTGCGCGGGCTCGACGCCCGACAGTTGCGCGACAACCTGGCCGCGATCGTGGACCGGGCCCGCGCGGCCGGTGCGAAGGTCGCGCTCATGCAGGTCCGCCTGCCGCCGAACCTCGGGCCGCGATACGTGCGCGAGTTCGAGGCCGTCTATCCGGAAGTCGCCGCGCGCACCGGAGCGACGCTGATCCCGTTCATGCTCGAGCCGCTCGTGGGTCGCGAGGGCATGTTCCTGCCCGATGGCATCCATCCCACGCGGGCGGCCCAGACCGAAATCGCCGATTTCATGCAGCCCCACGTCGAGGCGCTGCTCGAGGACGCCGACTGAGTCAGGACTCGTCGGATCTCGCGTCTCCCGCGGAATCCGTGGCGGGGTCCTGGAGCCGGATCACGCGGTCGGCCAGCGCCAGCAGCCGGGGCCGGTGCGTGACCATGAGCATCGTGCGCTCGGCGATGGCCGGTCCGATGCGCTCGACGAGGTCGGCCTCGCCGGGATCGTCGAACATCGAAGTGGCCTCGTCGAGGACCAGCACCGGCGTCGGCCGCAGCAGCGCGCGGGCCAGCGCCAGCCGCTGCTGCTGCCCCCCCGAGATCCGCGAACCGCGCGGGCCCAGCATGGTGTTCCAGCCGTCGGGGAGACGGCGGATGAAGGATTCGGCGCCGGCCAGGCGCGCCGCCTCCCGAACGCGCTCGTCGGGCGCATCGGGCCAGGCGAGGCGGATGTTCTCGGCGATCGAGCCCTGGAACAGCCAGACGCGCTGCGGCACGAGCGCGATCGCGCGGCGCAGGTGCGGCAGGGAAAAGGCCTCCAGAGGCGTGCCGTCGATCTCGATGCGCCCGCGCTGCGGCGCATGGAAGCGCAGCAGCAGCGCGATCAGCGTGCTCTTTCCCGAGCCGTTCGGACCCGTCAGTGCGATGCGCTCACCGGCACCGATCTCGAGGTCGAAGCCGTCGAAGACGGGCCGACCCTCGCCGTAGGCGAACGTGATGCCGCGGAACGCGATGCCGTCGCGGAGCCGCTCGGGCGGTCGCTTCCGGCCGCCCGTGCCCTCGGGACGCAGCGCGAGCACCTCGAGGATGCGTGCCAGCGCGGCGCGCGCGCTGTTCCAGCGTCCGTGCAGTTCGGCCACGGTCGCCATGGGCCGCGCGATCAGCACGCCGTAGAGCAGCAGCGTGACGAGTTCGCCGGGACCGGCGGGAACGGCGCTGCCGGGACCGGCCCCGAGCCAGAGCAGCACCACGATGCCGGCCAGGGAAACGAGTTGCAGCGTCGGCTGCACGGGGACCATGGCCGAGCGCAGGTCGCGCGCGCGCTCCAGCGTTGCGGCCGCGCGGTCGCGGAACAGTGCCGATTGCCGTGCCTCGCGTGCCTCGGCCTTGATCAGGGGGAGCAGTTCGATCGCCTGCTCGGCGACGTCCACGGTCTCCGACTGGGCGTCGAACCAGGCCCGCGCGCGTCGCCGGATGCTGCGCATCCAGAATTTCAGCCCGATCGTGGCCAGGCCCACGCCCAGCACGATGAGGAGGGCGAGGACGGGCCGCATCCAGGCCAGCACGGCCATCGCGCCGGCCAGCGTGAGCACGGCCGGCAGCAGGCCGGGCAGGGCATTCGAGAGGAACTGCGAGAGCGCCTGGGCGTCGGTGGTCAGCAGCGACAGCAGATCGCCGCGCTTGCGCCGGTCGTGGACGCCCACGGGCAGCGACTGCAGGTGCTCGAAGGTGCGCAGGCGCAGGTCGATGAGCATCTCGTCGCCGATGCGCGCCGCGCCGAGTCGCCCCGCGATCCGGGCGCCGAACTGGACCAGCAGCAGCGCGGCCAGCAGCAGCCCGAGCCCGGCCGGAACGCCGAGGCCGTCGGCCAGGCGATCGACGATGCGACCGGCCAGCAGCGGCAGCGCCAGCCCGGCGCCGGCCTCGACGAGCAGCACGCCGGCGATGCCGGCCAGTCTCGCGCGGTGCGGTGCGACGAGCCGGCCCGCGAATCGCATCGAATCGCGGGCCGAGTGCTGCTGCGCCGAATCGACGGTCCGGGGCTTCATCGAACTTCCCGGACATCGATCGCGATGCAACGCGGCCGGCACGATCCGGCATCATGGACGACCGATTCGGAAACGAGGACCTCCCGCATGGCCCACGCCGCCATCGATGCCATCCGCCGCGGCCTGCGCGACGGCCGCCTGTCGATCAACGCCCTCGACGACGGCAGCGGCGTGCTGCTCGACATCGAGGGCGAGCAGTTGCTGACGCTCAACCGCACCGGGCTGCTGCTGATCCAGGCCGTCGAGGGCGGCGCCGACGATGTCGCCGAACTCGGGGCCGTGCTGACCGCCGAGTTCGAGGTCGAGCCCGAGCGGGCCGAGCGGGACGCCGAGGGATTCCTGGACACGGTTCGGGACGCGCTGCGCGGCTGAATCAGCGCCCGAAGAGCCGGCGCATCAGTCCGCGGCGACGGTTCGGCAGCGCCGCGACCAGGCGTTCCCGGTCGATCTCCCTGCCGGCCGCGAGGTCCGAGGGGAATTTGCGCACGAGCAGCGTGGCCACGTCGTTGCCGGCCCAGCGCCGCAGCGGTTCGACGGCCGGTTCCAGCGACGGGATGCGGCGGCGGTCGCGGTGGGCGTCCGACGCGACCACGTGGATGCTGCCGGCCAGGACCATCGTTTTCGCCGCCTCGCGCGGGCCTTCTCCGAACCGGCCCGAACAGGACTGCGCCGTGACCTGCCCGAGGCAGCCCATTTCCACCCATTCGGCCAGGCGTTCGGGATTGCGGCGCAGTTCGCTGTTGCGCTCGGGGTGCGCGACGACGGGCGTGATGCCGAGTTCGAGAATCTGCTCGAGCAACTGCTCGGCGCCGACGGGGACGGTGTGGACGGGGAGCTCGACGAGGGCCGCGCGGCCGCGATCGGCGATGGTCAGCCCCGTACCGTCGCGCAGCGCTGCCGGGGTCTCGGGTGTGAGGTGCAGTTCGTTGCCGGGCAGCAGGCGCAGCGGGATGCCGGCTTCGTCGAGTGCCGTGCGCAGCCGTTCCGTGGCCGTGCGGATGCCCTCGGCCGGATTCGTGTAGACGCCGTTGAGGTGGTGCGGCGTCACCACGGCCGTGGCGATACCGTGGTCCACGGCGATGCGCGCCATGGCCAGCGACTGCTCGAGGTCCCGGGCACCGTCGTCGATGCCCGGCAGCAGATGGCAGTGCAGGTCGGTCAGCACCGACGGCTCCCGCGGCCGGCGCTGCGAGGCCCGATCAGGCGTCCGTGGGCGTGCGAACCACGCGGATCCGGTAGCTGGTGTCCATGTCGTAGACGTACTCCAGCCCCTGGTAGAACCCGACGAACCAGGCTTCGGGCTCCGGCTCGCGGTCGCGCCGGTCCTCGTCCTCGTCGTCGTCCTCGTGGGCGCCGCGCACGGCGTCGCGGCTGACGTGCTCGACTTCGTAGCGGCCGTCCGCCACGCGCTCGCCGTGCTCGTGGACGGTCATCGTCCAGAAGCCCGTCCACGGCGTGTCGGGGAAGACATCGGGATTGATGGCCGGCGCCTCGCGGCAGCGTTCGACGATGGTCAGCAGTTCCTCGACCGTGGGCAGGCGCCAGTCGCGATGCCCCTCGAGCAGTCCGGAGCGATTGAGTTCGTCGACGGCCTGGCGCGCCTCGGCCCAGGTCATCGAGATCGCCGAACCCGTGCAGGCGCGACCGTCGAACTCCTGGCCCAGCGCGCACCGCGACCATTCGAGGCCGGAGGTGCGATGGACAACGCTTGCACCGTCGATCACGAACTGTTCGGTCGGCGTCGTCGCGCGGTCGGTGCCGACGTCGTCCTGGCAGTACTCCTCTTCGGCGAGCACGGGCGCGGCGAGCGCCAGCGCGAGAACGGTGGCCGGAATTGCAAAACGGTTGCGCATGTCCTCTACTCCTCTTCGATACGTTGCGGACGAGCGCCGCTGCCGGCATCACGCCCCCTGTCGGAAATCCGGCCCGGCCCTGTCGCGATTCCGTGCGGAAACCCGTCGCGTTCGGCCATCCGGAGCCCGCCTCATTATCGAAGGTGGTCCCGGTGATTGCAACACGGGCGCAGCGGAGCACATGCGCCGGAAGGCATAATGCTGGCGTTCTCCTGAAGGGTGCCGACGATGAAGCTGCCGTTCGTCGACCGCGTGAAATTCCTCGTGGAGCGCCAGTTCGTCAAGGGCGCCGGATTCCAGCTGCTCGTCGTCGCGGCCGTCATCGCGCTGATCAGCCTGTCCGGCGGCCTGGCCGTCTGGCTGGCCTCGGGCGAGCGTTCGCTGGCGGATTCGATCTGGTGGGCGTTCCTGCGCCTCACCGATCCCGGTTACCTCGGCGATGACGTGGGCACCTGGCCGCGCGTGATCTCCACGATCCTGACCGTGCTCGGCTACGTCGTCTTCCTCGGCGCGCTGGTCGCGATCATGACCCAGTGGCTCATCGCGCGCATGCGCGAGTTCGAGCGCGGGCTGACGCCCGTGGCGCTGCGCGATCACGTCGTCATCGTCGGGTGGACGAACCGCACCATCCCGCTGCTGCGCGAACTCGTCGGCACCGAGCGCTCGGAGCGCCGCTTCCTGTCGGCCTTCGGCACGCGCAGGCTGCGGCCCGTCGTGCTTTCCGAGGACGTCTCCGCCGTCGAAGCCCAGGAAATCCGTTCCGATCCCGTCATCGGCCGCGAGGCGCGCCGCATCATCCTGCGCTACGGCTCGGCGCTCGAGGAGGAGGCGATCCAGCGCGCGGCCTGCCTGGATGCCGCGGCCGTCATCATGCCGGCCGCGTTCCGCGGCTCGGCCGAACTCGTCAGCCCCGACATCGAGATGATCCGCGTGCTGCTGTCGATGGACGCGCGCGCCGAGCAGCTCTCGCAGGCGCCGCCGCTGGTCATCGCCGAGATCCAGGATGCGCGGCGCGAGGAGATGGCGCAGCGCGCCTACCGCGGCCCGCTGGAACTCGTGCCGTCCGACGACACGATCAGTCGTCTGCTCGTCCAGAACATCCTCCACCCGGGGCTGTCGGCCTTCTTCCGCGAGGCGCTGACGGCCCGGGAGGGCAACGAGTTCTACCTGCGCGAGCCCGGCGAGATGGCAGGCGCGACGCTCGGCGAATTCGCCGCCCGGTGCCCGCGCGGCATCGTCTGCGGCCTGCTGCGCCCCGGCAGCGACGGTTTCCGTCCGCTGTTGAATGCCCCGACGGCGATGCGTCTCGAGCGCGACGATCTCGTCGTCGTGCTCGCGCGCACCTTCGACGAAACCGACCCGATGCGCGGCAGCAAGCGCCTGGCCGCGGTGCGGCGCGAGGCAGCCGGGGCCGACGACGGGGGCCGCACGCCGGCCGAGCACCGCATCCTCGTGCTCGGCTGGAACCACCGCGTGCCGAACCTGCTGCACGAACTTTCGGGCTATGCGCGCTACCGCTTTTCGGTGGATCTCGTCTCGACCGTGGACATCGAGGAGCGGCGACGCGCGATCGAGCAGTATTCCTCGCGCGCCGCGGCGCTACCCATCGAGCACAGCGAGGCCGACTACCTGCTTTCCGGGGTCATGGACCGGCTGGAGCCGGATCGCTACTCGTCGATCGTGCTGACCTCGAGCGACCGGCTCGACAGCATCGAGGAAGCGGACGCTCGATCCATCGTCGGGCACCGGCTCATCGAGGGCCTGCTGCACGGCGCCGTGCGCCGGCCCCAGGTACTCATCGAACTCGCGGACGCGGCCAACGAGGGCCTGGTGCGCGCGCCCGGCGCCGAGACGCTCGTCAGCCCGCTGATCATGAGCCACGTGCTGGCCCAGGTCACGTTGCGGCGCGAGAGCCGGATCGTCTTCGACGAGCTGTTCACGCCGGGCGGCGGCGAGATCCTGTTCCGGGCAGCGCGCGAGTACCGGATCCGCGAGGCGATGTCGTTCGCCGACATGGAGGAGAAGGTCGCCGCGGCCGGCGACACGCTGCTCGGCTTCCGTCCCACGGCCAGCAGCCTCGACGAATTGCTGCTGAACCCGCCGCGTGATGCGGTGCTGGACCCGTCCGGTTTCGATTCGCTGGTCGTGCTGGGCACGGTGCGCTGATGGAATTCCGGCGCAAGGCCGATGACGGCACGGCCCGTCGCGGAGAGCTCGTCTTCGAACGCGGCTCCGTGCAGACGCCCGCGTTCATGCCCGTCGGCACCTACGGCACGGTCAAGGGCATGACACCCGAGGAACTCGTCGATCTCGGCGCCGAGATCATCCTCGGCAATACCTTCCACCTCATGCTGCGGCCCGGCACGGAGATCATCCGCGCCCACGGCGACCTCCACGACTTCATGCACTGGGAGCGCCCGATCCTGACCGATTCGGGGGGCTTCCAGGTCTGGAGCCTGGCCGAGCTGCGCCAGCTCGAGGAGAAGGGTGTGACCTTCGCGTCGCCCGTCGACGGCTCGAAGATCTTCATGGGTCCCGAGGAATCGATGCAGGTCCAGCGCGAACTGGGCTCCGACATCGTCATGATCTTCGACGAGTGCACGCGCTACCCGGCCGAGCACGCCGAGGCGCGCGAGTCCATGGAGCGCTCGCTGCGCTGGGCCCGGCGCTCGAAGGATGCGCACGCAGACAATCCGTCCGCATTGTTCGGCATCGTCCAGGGCGGCATGTACGCCGACCTGCGGCAAGCCTCGGCAGAGGGGCTCGTGGACATCGGCTTCGATGGTTACGCGATCGGCGGCCTGAGCGTCGGCGAACCCGAAGAGGAGCGGCTGGCCGTGCTCGAGGCGACCTGCCCGGCACTGCCCGTCGACCGGCCTCGATACCTCATGGGCGTGGGCCGTCCCGAGGACATCGTCGAGGCCGTGGCGCGCGGGATCGACATGTTCGACTGCGTCATGCCGACGCGCAATGCGCGTAACGGCCACCTGTTCACGCGCCACGGCGACATCAAGATCCGCAACGCCCGTTACCGCGACGACACGCTGCCGCCGGACCCCGAATGCGGGTGCAACACGTGCCGGCACTATTCGCGCGCCTACATCAAGCATCTGCACCGCTGCAACGAGATCCTCGGCGCGCGGCTGGCGACCGTCCACAACCTCTACTACTACCAGCAACTCATGCGCGAGATCCGTGCGGCGATCGAGGCGGGCCGCTTCGAGGACTTCCGCAGCGAGTTCCACGATGCCCGACAGCACGGGATCGCTTCGCCGGAAGGATGAGCACGTCGGCCGACGATTCCGAGGCGCGGTCCGCGCCCATCGACGTGGTCGCCGCCCGGCTCGTCGATGACCGCGGCCGCGTGCTCGTGGCCCGGCGCGCGGCCGGCAAGGCCCATGCCGGGCAATGGGAGTTTCCCGGCGGCAAGATCGAGCCCGGCGAGTCGCCGGCCGATGCGCTGGGGCGGGAACTCGACGAGGAACTCGGCATCCGGGCCTCGGCGATCCGGCCGCGCTGCGCGATCCTGCACCGCGGCGAGGCCGGCGCGATCCGGCTCTGGCTGCACGACGTGGCCGGCTTCGAGGGCACGCCCGAAGCGCACGAACACGACGAGATCCGCTGGGAGGCTCCGGATCGCCTCGCCGACCTCGAACTGCCGCCGGCCGATCGCGTGCTCGCGCGTGCGCTCGACGTCGAGCCGCACTACGCGATCTCGCGCTCGCCGTCCGAATACCCGAGCCAGACGGCGTTCCTGGCCGCCTGGAGCGCCTGCCTGGACCGCGGCTACCGGCTGCTGCGGCTGCGCCTGGGTCCGCGCGAGTGGCTCGACGACGCCGTCGTCGAGGCGCTGGCCGCGATGACGCGCGAGGCCGGCGCACGCTGGCTGGCCTCGGGCAATCCGGCGATCTGCCGCGAGTGGCCGGCCGACGGCCTGCACGTGACCTCGCGCCAGCTCGTCGCGCTTTCGAGCCGTCCGGTTCCCCGCGATCGCCTGCTGGCCGCGTCCTGCCACGACCTCGAGGAAATCCGCATGGCCCACGACATCGGGGCCGACTTCGTCACGCTCTCGCCCGTGCAGCCCACGCGCTCGCACCCCGGCGCCGAACCGCTGGGCTGGGACGACTTCGCGCGCGTGGTGCGTTTCTCGCCGCTGCCGGTCATGGCGCTGGGCGGCGTTTCGCCGTCGGACGCGATCCGCGCGCGAGAGGCCGGCGCGCTCGGCGTGGCCGGCATCCGCGCGTTCGGGTGGGCCTGATGCGGCGCGTCGACCTGCCGCTGCGCGATCTCGAGATGCCTGCCGAGGGCGAGGTGCATGCCTGGTTCACCCGGCTGGCCAACCTGCCGGTCATGGAGGCCGGGACGCCCGGGCACCGCTCGGCCGAGGTTCGCCAGCAGCGCATGGCCCAGCGCTTCGTGCTCCGGCTTCTGCTCGGCGCCTACCTCGGTCGGCCCGGGCGCGACGTCGCGATCGAGCGCACGGCGGCCGGCAAGCCGCGGCTCGTCGACGACGCCTCGGGCCTCGAATTCAGCCTCTCGCACACGGGCGAACGGCTCGCGATCGCGGTGGCGCGCGGCGTGCCCGTCGGCGTCGATATCGAACCCGAGGGCCGTGCGCTGCGTTGGCGGCGCCTGGCGACTCGCTATTTCCCGCCTGCCGAGGCCGAGCAACTGGTTCGGATCGATGACGAGGAGTCCGGGCGGTGCCGCTTCCTGCGCCACTGGACGGCGCGCGAGGCGTTGATCAAGGCGGTCGGGCGGACCATCGCCGGCCACGTCGGGGCCGTGGAACTCGCCGACGAGGGCGGGCCGGCGCTGCGCGCGCTGCCCGAGGATTGGCCGGCGCCGGAGAAGTGGACGCTGGCCGCGCCCGAGGCGCCGCCGGACCTGGTCGTTCACCTGGCCGCGCCGCGGCCCGGTCTGGAAGTGAGGTCGATGGAACTGCGGCTCGAGCCGCCGGGGCCGGGCTGAGCTCGCCGCCTCAGCGCAGCGCGCGCCACGCCGTGACGGCCGCGATGGCGAAGCCGGCGATGGCCGGAACCGAGTTGTCGGCCAGGAAGGGCCCGACGTCGAAGGCGGCGAGGATCGACGAGGCAATCAACAGGCCGGCCGTGAAGACCGACCACGGGACGCGGCGGTTGTGGCGCTGCAGCTGGCCCGCGAGATGCTCGAGATCCTCGGACTCGATCCGCGCCCGGATGCGCCCCTCGCTGGCGAGCTTCAGCGCGTCGAACGCCAGGCCCGGGATCTCGGGGGCCTGGGCGATCCACGACGGCAGTTCCCGTCCGACGCGCCGGGCGGCGCGGCGCACGCCGTAACGCTGGCGGAAGATGCGCTCGAGCTCGGGCTTGCCGACTTCCCAGACATTGAGATCGGGGTAGAGCATGCGTCCGATGCCCTCGATGTTGAGCAGCGTCTTCTGCAGCATGATGAGCTGCGGCTGCAGCGTCAGCCTGAAGCGCCGCGCGACATTGAACAGGTCGACGACGAGTTCGGCGAAGGACACGTCCTCGAGCGGCTGCGTGAAGCTCGGCTCGCAGACCGTGCGCGCGGCGGCCTCCATCTCGTCGACACGCGTGTCGGCCGGCACCCATCCGGCCTCCACGTGCAGTTCGGCGACGCGCCGGTAGTCACGATTGAAGATCGCCAGGAAGTTCTCGCCGATGTAGTAGAGGTCCTTCTTCGCGAGGCTGCCGACGATGCCGAAGTCGATGGCGATGAAGCTCGCGTGCTCGGGATCGCTGACGTCGATGCGGATGTTGCCGGGATGCATGTCGGCGTGGAACAGGTTGTCGCGGAACACCTGTTCGTAGAACACGCGCAGGCCGCGGCGCGCGAGTCTGGGCAGATCCACGCCTGCGGCCTCGAGCTCGTCGACGCGGCTGACCGGGATGCCGCGGATGCGCTCCATGGTCAGCACGCGGTCGGCCGTGTGCGACCAGTGGACGAAGGGGATGTAGAGGTCGTCGGACTCCTCGAAATTGCTGCGCAGAAGGCTGGCGTTGGCGCCCTCGCGCTGCATGTCGAGTTCGTCGAGAATGAAGCGCTCGAGTTCCTCGACGACCTCGTTGGGCCGGATACGCTCCCCCTCGGGGTGATAGCGGCGCACGAGGCGGGCCAGCGAATTCAGCAGCTCGAGATCGCGCCGGATCTGCTGCTCGATGCCGGGGCGCACGACCTTGACGACGACCTCGGAGCCGTCCGGCAGCGTGGCTGCATGGACCTGCGCGATCGAGGCCGAGGCCATGGGCTCGACCTCGAACTCGGCGTACAGTTCCTCGACGGGCCCGCCCAGTTCCGATTCCACGATCCCGCGCGCCTGCTCGCCGGGAAACGGCGGCACGGCGTCCTGCAGCGTCTCGAGCTCGGCCGCGATGTCGGGCGGCAGGATGTCGCGGCGCGTGGAGAGGATCTGGCCGAACTTGACGTAGATGGGCCCCAGTTCCTGCAGTGCGAGCTTCAGGCGGCGTCCGCGCGGCAGGTCGCGCACGCGCCGCCGGCCCCAGGGTACGAGGCGCACTGCGCGCGCCCAGCGCAAGGCCGGCAGCTGGACGAGAATCTCGTCGAGCCTGTAGCGCGCCAGCACGAGCGCGATGCCGAACAGCCGGAACGCGCGCGAGATCAAGCGTCCAGCCTCCGCCGTGCGCGGCGCTCGAGCCGGTCGACGGCGTCGCGCAGCCGGTCCACGCCGTCGCTGAATTCGGCCCATTCGCCGGGCCGCGGCACGAGCTCGCTCTCGTCGCGCAGCCAGCGGGCGACCTGGTCTTCGCCGGCGCGCACGGCCTCGCGGCCGAAACCGGTGGCCTCGACGAGCACGCGGTAGAGCTGGGGGCCCAGCAACGGACCCAGGACGTCGGTCAGTCCCTTCTCGACATCGGGGTCGATGCGCGCCATCGCGCGCTGGAATTTCTGCGCCAGCGTCGCGTCGCCCTCGATGTGCACGCTGGCCGGGCCGCTGAAGGCCGGCACGGCCATGGAAAGCAGCGCGCCGGGGTTGCCGCGCACGACGGTGTCGGCCTCGATGCCCTCGTCCTCGGGCTCGGCCAGCACGCGCAGCCGGGCGCCTTCGGCGCCGATCCAGAGGTCGATGCCCAGCCCCTCGACCTCGAATTTCAACCATCGGCCCTCGAGCGGCTTCAGCGCGTCGGCCGCGGAAGTGTCCAGGTTCACCGCGCGGGCGACCACGCCCTCGATCGTCGAGGCCAGCATGCCCGGCAGCGGCGTCACGTAGCGGCTCATCTCAGATCCGCGCCCCGTGGTGGATGGCGGCGATGCCGGCCGAGAGATTCTCGTAGCGCACGCGCTCGAAGCCGGCGTCGCCGAGCATCCCGGCCAGCGTCTCCTGGTCGGGAAAGCGGCGGATCGACTCGGCGAGGTACTGGTAGCTCTCGCGGTCGCCGGCCACGGCCTGTCCCAGCCGCGGCAGGACCTGGAACGACCAGGTGTCGTAGGCCTTCGCCAGCGGCTTCGGCCCGACGTGCGAGAACTCGAGCACGTGAACCTGCCCGCCGGGCTTCAGGACCCGGTTCATGTCGGCCAGCGCGGCCGGCTTGTCGGTGATGTTGCGCAGGCCGAAAGCGATGGTCACATGGTCGAAGCTGCGGTCGGCGAACGGCAAGCGCTCGCCGTTGACCTGCATCCACGACAGCCCCGAGACCTTGCCGCGGTCGTCCATGCGGCGCCGGCCCGCGGCCAGCATGCGCCGGTTGATGTCGGCGACGACCACGGCGCCGCGGTGGTCGCGTCCATTGCCAACGCGGCGCAGCGCGAGTTCGGCGATGTCGCCCGTTCCGCCGGCCAGGTCGAGCACGCGCTGGCCCGGCCGCATGTTGCAGGCGGCCACGAAGTGGCGTTTCCAGAGACGGTGGATGCCCACCGACATCAGGTCGTTCATGAGGTCGTAGCGGTCGGCCACCGAGGAAAAGACCTGGCCGACCAGCCGCGTCTTCTCCTCCGGATCGACCTCGCGGTATCCGAAATCGCTCATCGATGTCCCGGCGTCGACGCCGTGATGCAGTGCCGAAAGGTTAACCCAGAACGGTCGAGGCGGGCGCCGTTGTTCGGGCGTGGTGCCTGCGGCCCTTAGAAGATTGAGCGCGAAGGCGCAAAGGCGCGAAGAGGAAATTCGGGATAAGCTTGGGAATGGCGCGAGGAGTAGCCCAACGGCGATGCCCGTTGGGATAGGAACCAGAACATCTCCGAACGTGAATCCACGGCCGGCACGCCCGTGGGATCGGTCTGCGCCGGCTTCGAGGCATGGCGATGCGGTCTATCCCACCCCAGGGGCGTACCCCTCGGGCTACCCGGTTCTTCAACCGTTTTCTGATTTTTCCCTTTGCGCCTTCGCGTCTTCGCGCCCATCCTCTAGAAGAATCAGCCGCCGGCTCGACCCCAAGGGACGTAGCTCTTGGGCTACTCCACCTCTTCCCACGCCTCCTTCAACCTTTTCGCCGAGACCTTCTCGGCGGTTCCGAGCTGCTGGGCGAAGACCTGGATGCGGTATTCCTCGACGAGCCAGCGGTAGCGGTCGAGCTCGGGCGTGTAGACGCCGTGCTCGGCGAGGTGGTCGAGGTAGCGCTGCCACCAGGGCTGGACCTCGGTCTGGCGTTGCACATCGCGGCGCGGGTCGATCTCGAGCGCGTCGATGCGCGCGTCCACGCCCTCGAGATAGCGCGGGTATTCGGCGAGACGCTCGACGGGCACGTCGGCGACGAAGCCGTCGTAGACCAGGTCGGCCAGCTGCGATTCCATGTCCTCGTGCGCCGAGGGCTGGGCCGGGCCGACCTCGTCGAGCCGGCGCGTGACTTCGTGCCACTTCAGGATCACGGAATCCAGCGTGTCGATGGCCTTCGAGAACGCGGTGAGGAACTCCTGGCGCAGTCTCGTCGCCAGTCCATCGAAGGCCTTCGCGTCGCGGATCGCCCAGGCGTCGCCGATGGCGTCGGACAGCACGCGACGAGCCAGCGCGGCCTCGAGTCCGGCCACGTCGCCGGCGCGCGTCCAGGCCAGCTGCGCCTCGCGCGACAGGCGATGCTGCTTCGCGGCATATTTCAGCTTGTCGGCCAGCGCGCGCTCGATCCGTTCCAGCACGGCCGAGTGGTGCTGCGTGCGCGCCTCGGCCTCGTCGTCGAACAGGCGCAGGCCGACCGCGCCGTCCTGCGGCACGAGCGCCGGCCAGGCGGCGTGTCCGGTGCGCGTGGTCACGTGCTCCGGCAGTTCGAGGTCCTCGAAGCCCTGCAGCCCGTCGCGTTGCCACTCGTCGGCCTGGCGCTGCATGAACATCCGGCGCGCGTCCTCGCCGAGCTTGTCCTGCAGCGCGGCCAGGTCGCGACCGGCGTCCAGCGTCCTGCCTGATTCGTCGAGCACGCGAACGTTGAAGCGCAGGTGCTCGGGCAGCTTGTCGAGCTGGAAGTCGCCGGGCTCGATCTCGATGCCGCCGATGCGCGTCAGTTCGCGCGCCAGCGCAGTGCGCAGGCCGCCCTGCATGGGCGGCATCGCCTCGAGCGCGGCGCGCGCGTAGTCGGCCATGGGCACGAAGGATCGGCGCTTGGACTTCGGCAGCGAGGCCAGCAGCGCGCGGACCTTGTCCTCGACGAGCCCCGGCACCAGCCACTCCATGCGATCTGTGTCGAGCCGGTTCAGAAGGTGCAGCGGCACGACGGCCGTCACGCCGTCCTCGGGGTGTCCCGGCTCGAAGCGGTAGACGAGCTTCACCGACTCGCCGTCGACGGTCAGCCGGTCCGGGAATTCCTCGCCGGGCGTCTCGGCGTCGTCGCGCAGCAGCGTGGCGCGATCGTAGAGCAGCCGGTGGCGCGCCTCGTCGTCGAGCGACTCGTACCAGCGCCCGAAGGCCTTGACCGTGAAGATCTGCGGCGGCAGGCGCTCGTCGAAGAACGCCTCGAG
>JAWVZQ010000042.1:0-14253 GCA_033722095.1 Wenzhouxiangellaceae bacterium
CATCGCCGGCTGGATGGGCGTCCTGGCCATCGACCTGCGCCGCGCCGAGTAGTTCGCGCGGCTCAGGCGGTGCAGAGGGCCTCGAGGGGGCAGGTCGGACACACGGCGGGGTCGCGGCGGCCGCGGCAGGCCCCGGAGATGCCGAGCTGGTCACGGACCGGGATGCCCTGCTCCTCCAGGCCCTCGATCTCGTTCATGAGCGCGGCCGGCGACACCACGACACCGTTTCCGATGAGACAGCGCGTGGAGCGCGAAAGAATGCCGGAGGGAATGAGGTGCAGGACGATCTTGCGGCCGTCGACCACGAGCGTATGGCCCGCATTGTGGCCGCCCTGGAACCGCACGACGGCGTCGGCCCTGCGGGCGAGCAGGTCGACGATCTTTCCCTTGCCCTCGTCACCCCACTGCGTGCCGAGAATCACGACGGAACGCGCCATTTCTGGACTCCCTGGTTGCGTCTTCTGGTTCGGTCGTTGGCGCCGGCGCGCTAACGCACGGCGTGGAACAGCAGCGCACCGACGACGATCAGGCCGGCGCCGGTGATCCGGATGGCGCGGTCGGACAGCCCCGAGAGCTGTTCGACGGCGTTTCGCCAGGCCCGCGGGCTCAGCGCCGGCATCAGGCCCTCGAGGACCATGACCAGCGCCAGCGCGAGCAACAGGTCCTGGCCCATCCGCGCTGGCCTATCGCTGTTGGTCGAAGTAGCGGAAGAAGTCCGACTCGGTATCGAGCAGGAGCACGTCGCGCTCGCCGCCGAAACTGTTCCGGTAGGCCTCGAGCGATCGCATGAACGCGTAGAACTCCGGATCGCGCTCGTAGGCCGTCGCGTAGATGTCCGTGGCGCGTGCATCACCCTCGCCGCGGATGCGCGCAGCGTCGCGCTCGGCCTCGGCGAGGAGGACGCGCACTCGGCGGTCGGCCTCGGCCTCGATCTCCTCGGCGCGCTCGCGGCCGAGCGACCGCAGCTCGTTGGCGAACTCCGTGCGCTGCGTTTCCATGCGGTCGAAGACGGACTGCAGGACCGCCTCGGTCAGCTCGATCTTCTTGATCCGCACGTCTACGAGGTCGATGCCGAACTGGCTGATGCGCTGGTCGGCACGTTGCAGGATGCTGTTCATCATGTCGCGTCGCTGCTCGGAGACGACTTCGCTGAGCGATCGCTGCGCGAACTCCTCGCGCAGGTCGTTGCGGATCAGCTGGGCCAGCCGCGAGCGTGCGATGTTGAAGTCGCCGCCGCTCGTCGAGGTGTAGAAGCTCGCCGGGTCGTTGATGCGCCACTGCACGTAGTAGTCGACGTCGACGTATTTCTGCTCGGCCGTGTTCAGCTGCTCCGGCGGCATGTCGAGCGTCACGAGACGACGGTCGAACTTGCGCACGTTGTTGATGAACGGCGTCTTGAAGTGCAGGCCCGGCTCGTAGTCGGCGCGCAGGATCTCACCGAGGCGGAACTTGACGGCGTACTCGGTCTCCTTGACGACGAAGATGCTCTGGAGCCCCACGAAGATCGCGACGATGACGAGGATGGGAATCAGGATCCGCATGCTCAGCGCTCCTCCCGGCCGCGTCGCGACCGCGTGTTGTCGGAATTGGCTCGCTGCTGCTCCTGCGGCGTGGCCATCGGGGGCGGAGGTGCGGAAACGCCGCTCGCGCCGCTCATCTGCCCGATCGGCAGATAGAGCATGTTGCCGCTGCTCGAGGCATCCATGAGGACCTTCGGGACCGTCGAGTACAGGCTCTGGAGCGACTCCAGATACATGCGCTCGCGCGTGACCTCGGGCGCCCGCGCGTACTCCTCGTAGACGGCGACGAATCGGTCGGCCTCACCCTCGGCCCTCGCGATCGTCGAATCGCGGTAGGCGCGCGCCTCCTCGAGGACGCGTGCCGCACGGCCTCGCGCCTCGGGGACGACCTGGTTGGCGTAGGCCTGCGCCTGGTTCTCGAACCGGATCTGGTCCTCGCGGGCGCGCACCACGTCGTCGAAGGCCGCCTGCACCTGCGAGGGCGGGCTCACGGCCTGCAGGTTGAACGAGGTGATCTCGATCCCGGAGTCGTAGCTCGTCACGATCTGCTGCAGCAGTTCGCCGGCCGAGGTCGCGATCTGCCCGCGCCCGATCTCGAGGATGTAATCCATGTTGTTCGTGCCCACGACCTCGCGGATCGCGCTGTCGGTGGCCTCGGCCAGGGCCCGTTCCGGCTCCTGGACCTGGAAAAGGAACTTCTCGGGCTCGACGACGCGATACTGGACGGCATAGCCGAGGTCGATGAGGTTCTCGTCGCCGGTCAGCATCCGCGCCCGGTTCTCGATGTCGCGGACCTTCTCGACGTTGACCTTCGAGACCGTCTCGATCGGCGCGGGCAGCGTGAAGTTCAGGCCCGGCATCAGCGTGCGCGAATAGTCGCCGAAACGAAGCACGACGCCCCGCTCCGACTCGTCGATGATGTGGACCGAGTTCCAGACCGCCCAGATTCCGGCGAGAATGGCGATCAGCAGGACGATCCCGGCGAACCCGGGACCGCTGTCGGGACCCGAGTCCCGGCCTCCCGATCCGTTTCCGCCGAGTATCTTCTTCAGGCGCTTCTGGACATTCGCGAAGACCTCGTCGAGGTCCGGCGGCTGCTGGCCACCGCCCTTCCAGGGATCCTGGCCGTTGCCACCGCGTCCGGGTTCATTCCAGGGCATGCACGTCTCCGTCGAAAAAAACCGGCGATCACGCTCGGCGGACCCACCGCCGTCGCCATCGCCGCGAAAGCGTCATTTTAGCAGGTGTTCGTGGACCCACGTGCCGTCGCGCCCCCCGAGACGGACCAGGTCTCTCGCGTCGCGGCGTGCGAGGTCGATCTTGAGCCGGCTCGACCCGTCGTCGGCGACTTCCTCGCTCTCGATGGCCCCGAGCGCGAAGAGTTTCGAGCGCAACCGCTGCAGGGCCACCGGCAACTGCACCCACTCGCGGATGCGCCCGCCGGCGAGCCGTTCTCCGATCGCATCGAGCATTTGCTCGACGCCGGCGCCCGTCGCGGCGGATATCCAGGCCTGGACGGGCAGGCCTGCGTCGTCGCGCACGACCCCCGGTTCCGTATCGGCCAGGTCGATCTTGTTGAACACCCTGAGTCGGGGCAGATCACCGGCGCCGATGTCGTCGAGGACCTGCTCGACGGTCTCGACGTGGCGGTCGCGATCCGGGTCGGCAGCATCGATGACGTGCAGCACGAGCGTGGCCGAAAGCGTCTCGGCCAGTGTCGCCCGGAATGCGGCGACGAGTTCGTGCGGCAGATCCTGGATGAAGCCGACGGTATCGCTGGCCAGCACATCGCCGCCGTCCATGCGCCGGATCCGTCGCACCGTCGGGTCCAGCGTCGCGAAGAGCTGGTCGCGCTGGACGACCTCGGCGTCGGTCATCCTGTTGAACAGCGTGGACTTGCCCGCGTTCGTGTAGCCGACCAGCGAGACGAGCGGCAGCGCATTCCGCTCCCGGGCGCTGCGGCCCTGGGCGCGTCGGCGGTCGACGCGCTCGAGACGATGCTTCAGCTGCCGGATACGCTGCGCCAGCAGGCGTCGGTCGGTCTCGAGCTGGGTCTCGCCGGGGCCGCGCATGCCGATGCCGCCGCGCTGGCGTTCGAGGTGCGTCCACCCGCGCACGAGGCGCGTGGAAAGATGCCGGAGCTGGGCCAGCTCGACCTGGAGCTTGCCCTCGTGCGAGCGCGCCCGCTGCGCGAAGATGTCGAGGATCAGCGTCGTGCGGTCCAGGACGGGCACCTTCGCGGCCCGCGAGAGATTCCGTTCCTGGATCGGGCTGAGCCGATGATTGAACAGCACGAGGCCGGCGTCGAGAGAGGCCACGGTCTCGACGATCTCGTCGACCTTGCCGCGGCCGACGAGCGTGCCGGCATCGGGGTGATCGCGCGTGGTCGTGAGCACGGCCACGACGTCGCAACCGGCCGACTCGGCAAGCAGTCGGAACTCATCCAGTTCGCGTTCATCGGCCGGGCGGCCGAACCAGGGCTGGACCAGCACGGCGGCCGCCCCGCTGGACGAACGCCGTTCCGGGGTGTCCTCGATGCTCAATCCTGCGTTTCGTCCTCCGCCGGGGCCAGCTTGACATTGCGGGCCGGAACGACGGTCGAGATCGCGTGCTTGTAGATCATCTGGCTGACCGAATTCTTGAGCAGGACGACGAAGTTGTCGAACGACTCGATCTGCCCCTGCAGCTTGATGCCGTTGACGAGGAAGACGGAGACGGGAATGCGCTCCTTGCGCAGCGCGTTGAGAAACGGATCCTGGAGGGATTGACCCTTGCCTGACATTTCTAGTTCTCCTTGGTTGTCTGTCGGATGGTCGGTCTGGAACGGGCCTTCCGATACGCGGGTCGCGGTCGATGCTCTCCGAGTGCGGCCGCTCACCCGTGCCGGGCGGCGGACGACTGCAAGTATCGGCCAACAGTGTGAATTATGCGGTCGAACGTACGGTGATTCAACGGGTCGTACCAGCGGGCATCGGTCCACTGCCGCAGTGCCGTGAGCTGGCGCTTCGCCAGCTGGCGGGTCGCGGCGGACCCGCGCTCGCGGGCACGCTCGGGGTCGACGCGCCCGCGCACGAGGTCGAGGGCCTGCCGGTAGCCCACTGCACGCAGCGCGGAAGCATCCTCGTCGAGGCCGGGCCGTCTCAGCAGGGCCTCCACTTCGTCGAGGAGCCCGGCCTCCAGCATGCCGGTCCAGCGCAGATCGATGCGCCGATGCAGCGCTGCCCGGTCGGCAGGCGAGACGACGAGATGCAGGGCGCGCCGCAGGCGATCCGCCCCGCGACCGCTCCACAACTCGCTGGGCCTCCGCCCGGTCAGCGCATGGATCTCGAGCGCGCGGCCGATTCGCTGCGGGTCGCCGGGCGCGATGCGCCGGCCGGCCTCGGGATCCACGGCGGCGAGTTCCGCGTGCAGTGCCTCCCATCCGAGCCGACGGGCACGCCGCTCGAGTTCCTCGCGGAATCCGGGATCGGCCTTCGGCAGGCGGTCCAGTCCATAGCGAAGCGCCTTCAGATACATGGGCGTGCCGCCGACGAGGACGGGAACTCGGCCACGCTCGTGGGCCGAACGGATCTCGCGCTCGGCGTCGGCCACGAACTCGCCGGCCGTGTAGCCCTGCTCCGGATCCCGGATGTCGATCAGCGCATGGGGATACCTGCGCAGAACCTCGGCTGAAGGCTTCGCCGATCCGATGTCCATGCCGCGATAGACCTGGACGGAGTCGACGCTGACCAGGTGGACCGGCCAGGCGTCGGCAAGCCGGAACGCGATCTCGGTCTTGCCGGCCGCCGTCGGGCCGGTCAGGACCACCACCGGTGCGTCGAAGACCCCGGACGACGCGGCGGCCACCGGATCAGTCCGGCGCCGATTCCATCGTGCGCCACAGGCAGCCGCGCTCGCCGGACGCCTTCTCGATGCCGTCCAGGCAGGCTTCGTGGGCCGCCGTCTCCTCGGCGTCGGCACGCCGGACCACGAGCCTGGAGACGTCCACCGACGCGCTCGCCGCCGAGTCGGCGTGCGTCGGCGAAGCATCGAAATCCAGGCCCAGCGAAGTCTGCCCGCCCGTCATGAGCAGGTAGACCTCGGCGAGCAGTTCGGAGTCGAGCAGCGCGCCGTGCAGCGTCCGGTTCGAGTTGTCCACCTCGTAGCGGCGGCACAGCGCGTCGAGGCTGTTGCGCTGGCCTGGGTGCATCTCCCGCGCCAGTTCCAGCGTGTCGAGCACGGCGCACAGGTCCACGACCCGGACCGGCTCCGGCAGGCGGCCGAGTTCGGCGTCGAGGAAACCGACGTCGAAGGCAGCGTTGTGAATCACGAGTTCGGCGTCGCGCACGAAGTCGATGAATTCGCCCGCGATGTCGGCGAACACGGGTTTGTCTTCGAGGAACTCGTCGGACAGGCCGTGAACGTTGAGCGCACCGGTCTCCACGCTGCGTTCCGGGTTGATGTAGCGGTGGAATTTCCTGCCCGTCAGGGCGCGATTGACGAGTTCCAGGGCGCCGATCTCGATGATGCGGTGCCCTTCCTCGGGCTCGAGACCCGTGGTTTCGGTATCGAGGACGACCTGGCGCACGGACTCAGGCCGCCTTCCGGGCCTGGTCCGTGGCCAGCCGGTCGGCCCGCTCGTTCTCGGGGTGCCCGGAATGCCCCTTGACCCAGAACCACTCGACTTCGTGCGGGGCGACGGCGCGCTCCAGCCGCTTCCAGAGATCGGCGTTCTTGACCGGCTTCTTCGATGCCGTCCGCCAACCGTTCGCCTTCCAGCGCGGCAGCCACTCGGTCATGCCCTGGCGAACGTAGTTCGAGTCGGTGGTCAGGCGCACGCGGCAGGGCCGCTTCAGCGCTTCCAGCGAGCGGATCGCGGCCATGAGTTCCATCCGGTTGTTCGTCGTCTCCGCCTCGCCGCCCGAAAGTTCGCGCTCGACGTCTCCGGAGCGCAGCACCGCGCCCCAGCCTCCCGGGCCCGGGTTTCCGCTGCACGCTCCATCGGTCCAGATGTCCACGGTCTTCGTCATGCTGCCCTGCAGTTGCTTGCGGCCATCGGCCGGACGGGAACGCGCTGGCGGCCGAAGTCGATGCGCTCGATGCGGCTGCCACGCGGCGGTTTGCGGGCGAAGAGTACCAGCAACGGGGAGACGCCGGGCAGCCATCCCGACCATTGCTGCCGGGCCGGAACGTCGAGACGGAGATCGCGCCTCGCGTGCTCGATGAGAAATGCCGGCCACGAGGGCAGGCGCCACGCAGCGCGTCCCATCGCCTTCCAGGTCCGCCGGTGCCAGGGGTTGGCCGAAACCGAGATCAGCGCACCGCCCGGCGCGAGACAACGCAGCGATTCGTCGAGCACCGCCCGGCCGCGGTTGCCGTCGAACAGGTGCCGGACGAGGATGGCCGGGAGGCTCTCGTCGGCGAATGGCAGGGAATCCAGCGGCGCGCGGAACGGCCAGGTCCAGTCCGAACCGTCGGCCAGCGCGCGATAGCGCGGCACGGCACTGGCCGGAGAAGGACTCTCGATCGGTGCGAGCTCGAGCACCCAGTCGACGCCGGCGGTCTCGATGATCGACGGAATCGTACTGTTTTCAATATTTTGCAGATCGGCCAGGCGGGAAACCATCGGCGGCGGTCCGTTACGGTCGTCCGTTAGAATCGGCCATTCATCCGAGCATAGCAGAGGGCGCCGAGCATGGAACTGCAAGTCGAAGCCGTCCGCGCGCTGAGCGACAACTTCATCTGGGTGCTGCACGACGGGGACTCGGCCGTGGCCGTGGATCCCGGCGAATCCGACGGCCTGCTCGCCTTCCTGCAGCGCCACGGCCTCGATCTCGATACCGTGCTGCTGACCCACCATCACTGGGACCACGTCGACGGCGTCGATGCCGTGCGCGAGCACACGGGCTGCTCCGTCCTGGGTCCCGACGACGATCGCGTTCCCGACGGCACGCAGCGCGTCGCGCATGGAGAGACCGTGCGCACGGGCGGACCCGGTCTCGAATTCGAGGTCCTCGGCGTGCCCGGTCACACGCGCAGCCACATCGCCTTCCACGGTCACGATCTCGTGCTGACCGGAGACACGCTGTTCTCGGCCGGCTGCGGCAAGCTGTTCGAGGGCACGCCCGAGCAGATGCAGACGTCGCTGGACCGTCTCGCGGGCCTGCCCGAAGCCACGCGCGTCTTCTGTGGGCACGAGTACACGGTATCGAACTGCGAGTTCGCCCTCCGCGTCGAGCCCGGCAACGAGGCGCTCGCCCGTCGGCTCGAGCAGGCACGCCGATTGCGCGAAGAGGACGCCGATACGCTGCCGAGCACGATCGGCGACGAGAAACGCTACAACCCGTTCCTGCGGACCCGGGAGCCTTCCGTCGTCGAGGCCGCCTCGCGACATGCCGGACGCTCCCTCGACGCCGGGGCCGAGACACTCGGTGTCGTGCGAGCCTGGAAGGACGGCGACTGAGCGCGTCGGCGTCCCCCGCCGGCTTGCACGGCAGGCGGAAAGGCTCTATCCTTTATCTCTTGATCGCGATAGAAGGATATAGTCATCGAACTCGAGGAGCTCGGGCGGCACTGCGCACTGCTCGGTGACCCGACGCGGCTGCGCCTGCTGGCGCTGCTCGACCGCGAGGAACTCACCGTCGCAGAGTTGGCGCGCACCACGCGGCTGGCCCAGCCGCGGGTTTCCACGCACCTGGCGCGCCTGCGCGAGGCCGGGCTCGTGACCGATCGCCGCGAAGGCGTGTCGGTCTACTATCGTCGATCCACCCACGACCGCGCCGCCGAGGAAGACGTCTCGACCGTCGATCGCCTCTGGGAACTCATGACGGCCCGGCTCGACGATCCCCAGGTCCGCGCCGACGCCGAAAGGCTGCCCGAGGTCCTGGCCGAGCGATCGGGCGGGCGCAGCTGGGCCGACTCCGTGGCCGGCGACATGGAGCGCCACTATTCGCCGGGACGGACCTGGGAGGCCACGACGAGGGCGTTGGTCCCCCTCATCGACCCCGGCCGTGTGCTCGACGTCGCTTCCGGCGACGGCGCCATCGCCGAGCTGCTCGGACCGCACGCCCGCTCCATGGACTGCATCGACATTTCGCGCAAGGTCGTCGAAGCCGGCCAGCAGCGCGTCGCAGCGCTGGACGGCGTCCGGTTCCATCTCGGTGACATGCACGCGCTGCCGTTCGACGACGAGGGCTTCGACACGGTCCTGCTGCTGCATGCGCTGAGCTACAGCGAGCAGCCCGAACGCGCCGTGGCCGAAGCCTGCCGCGTACTGGCGCCCGGCGGCTCCGTCGTCTGCGCCACGCTGCACCGGCATCGGCACGTCCGCCAGGTCGAGTCCTTCGGGCACGTGAACACGGGCTTCGAAACCGACCAGTTGTCGAACTGGTTCGCCGGCCACGGCGTCGATGTCCGGCAATGTGCGATCACGTCCGTCGAGAGCAAGTCGCCGAATTTCGAAATCATCACCCTGCTGGCCGAGAAACCATGAACCGAACCGACTGGAACGATCCCGAACGCGTCCGCAAGCTGCTGGACCTGCTCGACAAGCGCATCCTGCTGCTCGACGGCGCGATGGGCACGATGATCCAGGGCGCCGAGCTCGACGAGGAAGACTTTCGCGGCGAGCGCTTCGCCGACCATCCCGACGACCTCAAGGGCAACAACGACCTGCTGACGCTGACCCGGCCCGATCTCGTCAAGCGCATCCACGGCGAGTTTCTCGACGTCGGTTGCGACCTGGTCGAGACCAATACATTCAATGCCAACCGGATCAGCCAGGCCGACTACTCCCTCGAAGACCTTTCCGAGGAACTGAACCGCGAGGCGGCCCGCCTGGCCAGGGAAGCCTGCGACGAGGCCGAGGCGTCCGACCCGGACCGCCCGCGCTTCGTCGTGGGCACCATCGGCCCGACGAACCAGACCGCATCGATCTCGCCCGACGTTTCGAGTCCGGGCTACCGCAAGGTCACGTTCGACGATCTCGTGGGAACCTACCGCGAGGCCGTGCGCGGGCTGCTCGATGGCGGCGCCGACCTGATCATGATCGAGACCGTGTTCGATACGCTGAACGCCAAGGCCGCCGTGTTCGCCATCCAGGAGGAATTCGAGCAGCGCGGCAAGCGCTGGCCGCTGCTGATCTCGGGCACGATCACCGACGCCAGCGGGCGGACGCTGTCGGGACAGACCCCCGAGGCGTTCTACTACTCGCTGGCACACGCCGAGCCGCTGGCCGTGGGCTTCAACTGCGCGCTGGGTGCCGACCAGCTCAAGTCCCATGTCGAATCGCTGGCCGAAGTCTGCGAGACCCTGGTCACGGCGCACCCGAACGCCGGTCTGCCCAACGAATTCGGCGAATACGACCAGTCGCCCGAGGATATGGCGCGGATCATCCGCGGCTATGCCGAGGACGGCCTCGTCAACATCATCGGCGGGTGCTGCGGCACCACGCCTGCGCACCTCGAGGCCATCGCTGACGCCGTGGCCGGATTCGAGCCCCGAACCCGCACTCCCAAGAAGGCAGCATGACCCAGACCCGAGCACGACGCCACACCCGCCTCAGCGGCCTCGAGCCGCTCGTCATCACACCCGACCTCGGCTTCGTCAACGTCGGCGAGCGGACCAACGTGACCGGTTCGGCCCGCTTCAAGCGTCTGATCGCGGAGGACAAATACGACGAGGCCGTCGAGGTCGCCCAGCAGCAGGTCGAGAACGGCGCGCAGGTCATCGACGTGAACATGGACGAAGGCCTGCTCGATTCGGAGGAGGCGATGACGAAGTTCCTCAACCTGATCGCGGCCGAGCCCGAGATCGCGCGCGTGCCGGTCATGGTCGATTCGAGCAAGTTCAGCGTCATCGAGGCCGGTCTGAAGTGCCTGCAGGGCAAGGGCATCGTCAACTCGATCAGCCTCAAGGAAGGCGAAGAGGAGTTCCTGCGCCAGGCCCGGCGAATCCGCCGCTACGGGGCGGCCGTCATCGTCATGGCCTTCGACGAGGAGGGCCAGGCCGACAAGGCCGATCGCATGGTCGAGTGCCTGTCGCGGGCGCACGGGCTGCTGACCGACCAGGCCGGCTTTCCGCCCGAGGACATCATCTTCGATCCCAACATCTTCCCCGTCGCCACGGGCATGGACGAGCACGACAACTACTCCGTGGAGTTCATCGAGGCGACGAAGGAACTCAAGAAGCGCTTTCCCGAAAGCCACGTTTCGGGCGGCGTATCCAACATGTCGTTCTCGTTCCGCGGCAACAACGTGGTCCGCGAGGCCATGCACTCGGTGTTCCTCTACCACGCCACGCGCGCGGGTATGGACATGGGAATCGTCAATGCCGGCCAGCTGGCCGTCTACGACGACATCGATCCCGAACTGCGTGAACTCGTCGAGGACGTGGTGCTGAATCGGCGCGACGATGCCACCGAGCGCCTCCTGGCCGAGGCCGACAAGTACAAGGACGAGGGCAAGAAGGAACAGAAGGACGAGGCCTGGCGCGAGAAGCCCGTCGCCGAGAGGCTCAGGTACTCGCTGGTCAAGGGCATCGACAAGCACGTCATCGACGATACCGAGGAGGCCCGCCAGCAGCACGACACGGCGCTCGAGGTCATCGAGGGGCCGCTCATGGACGGCATGAACCACGTCGGCGACCTGTTCGGTGCCGGGAAGATGTTCCTGCCGCAGGTCGTGAAGTCCGCGCGCGTGATGAAGAAGGCCGTGGCCCACCTCGTGCCCTACCTCGAGGCCGAGAAGAAGACCGACGAGAAGAAGGGCAAGGTGCTCATGGCAACCGTGAAGGGCGACGTCCACGACATCGGCAAGAACATCGTCGGCGTGGTGCTGGCCTGCAACGGCTTCGACGTCCACGACCTCGGTGTCATGGTGCCGGCCGACAGGATCATCGACGAGGCGATCAAGGAAGACGTCGACCTGATCGGGCTCTCCGGGCTCATCACGCCGTCGCTGGACGAGATGGTGGCCGTTGCCGAGGCCATGGAGAAGAAGGGCCTGAAGCTGCCGCTGCTGATCGGCGGCGCGACGACGTCGCGCGCACACACCGCGCTGAAGATCGACCCCGAATACGGGGCCCCGGTCTGCTGGGTGAAGGACGCTTCGCGCTCCGTCGACGTGGTCCGCAAGCTGGCCAGCGCCAAGCATCGCGACGACTATGCCTCCGACATCGCCGCCGACTACGAGTCCTATCGCGAGCGAGCCGGAGGAAAGAGGCGCAAGCCGCTGATTTCCCTGGACGATGCCAGGGAGAACCGCTTCGAGGCGGATTGGTCGGCGCACGAGCCCGAAGCGCCGGCGAAGCCCGGTATCCACGTCTTCGACGACTGGTCGCTCGAAGAGCTCGTGGAGACCATCGACTGGACGCCGTTCTTCCAGACCTGGGAGCTCGCCGGCCGTTACCCGGACATCCTCGAGGACGACAAGGTCGGCGAGGCGGCCCGCAATCTCTTCGACGACGCGCAGGAAATGCTCTCGCGAATCGTCTCGGAGAACTGGCTGCAGCCGAAGGCCGTCTGTGCGCTGCTGCCCGCGGCGGCCGACGGCGACGATGTGCTGCTGTTCGAGGACGAGGACCGCGCATCGGTTCGCGAGCGCCTGGTCTTCCTGCGCCAGCAGGCCGACAAGCCGTCGCCGAATCTCTGCCTCTCGGACTTCGTCGCGCCGAAGACCTCGGACCGGCAGGACTGGGTCGGTCTGTTCGCCTGCACCACGGGCCACGGCATCGAGGAAGCGAAGAAGAAGCTGCCCGAGAACGACGACTATGCCGGCATCCTGCTGCAGGCCCTGGCCGACCGCCTTGCCGAATCGCTGGCCGAGGCCCTGCACGCCCGCGTGCGACGCGAACTCTGGGGCTACGCGGCCGACGAGGATCTCGACAACGACCAGTTGATCCGGGAAAAGTACCGCGGCATCCGCCCCGCTCCCGGCTACCCGGCGTGTCCCGATCACAGCGAGAAGCGCAAGCTCTTCGACCTGCTCGACGCGCCCGGCCGCATCGGTCTCGAACTGACCGAATCATTCGCCATGCACCCCGCGGCCGCCGTCAGCGGCTACTACTTCGCCCACCCCGACTCGAAGTACTTCGTGGTCGGAAAGGTCGGCGACGACCAGGTCGAGGACTACGCCCGCCGCAAGGACATCCCGCTCGAGCGGGCCGAGAAGTTCCTGCGCCCCATCCTCTCGGACTGAGGGCCGCCCGGCTCAGGCCGGCGCGCCGCCCGGATCTTCGCGAAGGCGGGCCACGAGCCGATTGGCGAGTTGGCCGCGCAGCGCCTGGACGAAGGCCCGGCGGTCCGGCGTCTCGTCCGGGTCGAAACGCTGGGCGACGCCGATCGGATCCAGGCGCACGCTCGGCCCGTCCAGAGTGAACCGCGATGCCGCCAGGCCTTCGAGCATGCGCTCGAGCACGTTTTCGGCGCCGGGCTGGTCGGTCATCGGCAGCAGGATCAGGGGGACGTTGCGTTCCTGGCTTCCCAGCGTTCCCAGCAGGTCCAGGTCGCGCAGGTGCATGGGCAGCAGTTCGAAGACATCGCTCATGAGCTGTTCGATTTCCTCCGTCGAGACCGCGCGCCAGGAACCGTCTCCCTCGCGCAGCCTGGCGATCATGAGCAGGATGGCCGAGAAGTGCGTGCCGTAGCGGATGCAACTCGTGATCTCGCGGGTCAGGAACCACTCGGTGGGACCCGGGTCGAGCACTTCGCCCGGCGTCATCTCGATGCGCTTGCTGCTCCTGAGCCGCTCGATGGTCTCGTCGTAGATCTGCTGGATCTTCTCGGCCGGAAATCCGCGCCCGGCCAGTTCGCGCCGCATCGTCGCGCCGAGGGTATCGAGATCGGTCTCGCGCTCGAAGAGCCGCTCCAGCGACCGCACGATGTCGTTCTCCTCGACCGTGCCGGATTCGCGCAGCAGCTTCACGAGCCGGCTCGATCGTGCTCGGTACAGCGAAGTCTCCGAGGGTTCGTCGGGCTCTTCGCCGAAGTGCGCGCGGAACGTCTCCCGGATCCGGTCGGCCACCTCGTCGCCGATCCCGCGTTCGCGCACTTCCCGGACCAGTTCCTCCTGGATGCGGCCGATCGTCTCGCGAGTGCCGCGAATGCCGGCCGCGGGCCGCTCTCCGCCGAGGCGATCACCGACCTTCTCGATGTAGTCGACGAGCGCATCGGACAGAAGGCTCTCGTCGGGCCGCCCGGCCTGGCGAAGCTCGGCGGCAAGGACGACGAGCCGTGCGGCCTCGCCGGGATCCCGACGGATTTCGCGCACGATCTCGTCGACGCCCACGCCCGTGCTCTCGGCGCCGGTCTCGAGGGCCTGGACGAGGTCGTCGCCCTGCAGTTCGTCGGACAGCTCGTTGACGAAATTCGCGTAATCGGCCAGCGACATGCCCTCTTCGAGCAGGCCCTTCTTGAGCATCGGAAGCAACCGGCGGACCTCGCGCGGATCGGGAAGGATCCGGCGGATGATCTGGGCAAGGCGACGGGCGGAAGCCTGCCCGTTGCGGAATTCGTCGCGGACGATCGAGACGATGGTCTCGAAGGTCATCTCGTCGACCTCCGAGATCACCCCACCGCTTTCGGCCAGAAGGCGCTCGGTTTCCTCCTGGCCCGCGACGGTGTCCTTGAGTTCCGTGCGCACGCGGTGCAGCGCGTCCATCACGTCGGCCAGCGACACGTCGTCGGCATCGGCCGCTTCGGCGCGGATCCGCTGGCCGAGCTCCCGGATCTGCATCCGCGCCGCGTCGGCGTCCATGC
>JAWVZQ010000043.1:0-14231 GCA_033722095.1 Wenzhouxiangellaceae bacterium
CGGGGCGGTGCTCGGCGAGCCGATCGCCGATGGCCGGAACGTGGTGCGCCAACGCGTGATCGAGCAGGTCGATCGCTCGGCGATGCTCGTGGTCGTGGCGCTTCCCGGCGCGGCGATGACTGAGGACGAAGCGGGGCATGGCCCATCATCGCTGCACGGTGGTGCAGACGTCCAGCTTTCGACCCGTCACAGCCGCCGATTCCCTACACTGTGCCTCGCGTCCCTGCCGGAAACCGCCGCCATCCCCCTTCGACCTCTCGGCCGCCTGTTCGTCCGCGCGCTCCGCTCGCCGAGCCAGCGCGCGACGTTCTTCCGGTTCTCCTGCGTCGGCGGTTCCATCGCCGTCGTCGACGCCGGCCTGCTGTACCTGCTCAAGGACGCCCCGGGCTTCAACGTGTACACGGCACGGATCGTTTCCTACACGGCGGCGATGAGTGCCGGCTACCTGCTGAACCGCTATTTCACGTTCCACCACCTCGACTCGACGCGTGTGCTCTGGGACGAACTCGTCCGGTTCTTCAGCGTTCACGCCGCCGGCGGCGTGCTGAACTTCGCGGTCTTCGCGCTCGTCGTCGAGGCCGGACGCGGCCTGCAACTGGAAGGCTGGTTCGACGCCCTGGTCCCGCTGCTGGGCGTCTGGATCGGCGGCGTCGTCGGCATGGTCTTCAACTATCTTCTGGCCCGCCGCCTGGTCTTCGACGGGCCCGACCGGCAGCCGCGCGGCGACTAGCCGCTCTTCCTGAGCCTAGGCTCCCAGCTCTCGATGACCTCGTCGAGCGGAGCGGGCCGGGAGATGCCGTAACCCTGTCCGAAATCGACGCCGATCTTCGCGAGTTCCTCGAGGATGCCGTCGTGCTCGACGAACTCCGCGATCGTCTGCATGCCCACGTGATGGGCGATGTCGCGGATGGCCTTGACGATGGCCCGGTCTGTGCGGTCGGCACAGATGTCGCGGACGAACATGCCGTCGATCTTGACGATGTCGACGGGCAAACGCTTGATGTAGGCGAACGAAGACAGGCCCGTGCCGAAGTCGTCGAGCGCGAACCGACAGCCCATGGCCCTCAACCGGTCGACGAAGTCCCGGGCCTGTTCCAGGTTGCGAATGGCGGCGGTCTCGGTCACCTCGAAGCAGAGCACCGAGGGGTCGACGTGGTCGTGCTCGGCGAGCCACTCGCTGATCTCGCCGAGCAGATCGGCATCGCCCATCGACAGTCCCGACAGGTTGATCGAGCAGCTCGAGAGAATGGAGCGCAGGCGAACGTCGTCGTGGATGCGAGTCAGGGTCTTGCGTACGACCCAGCGATCCACGCGGCCGACGAGGTTGTACTTCTCGGCCGCCGCGAGGAATTCCCCCGGCGGCAGCAGCGTCCCGTCGCGATCCACCATGCGCACGAGAATCTCGAAGTGGAGGCCGTGACCGTCGGGCGTGGCGATCGGCTCGATGAGCTGTGCGAACAGCCGGAACCGGTCCTCGTCCAGGGCCTCCTGGATGCGGCTGACCCAGCGCATGCCGTCCTTCTCCCGCTCGATCTCCAGCGAGTCCAGCGAGCCGACGTGCACGCCGCCGCGCTGCGTCTCCTTGGCCCTGTAGCAGGCCGCGTCGGCGTAGCCCAGCGCCTCCTCGGCGTTGCGGATCCGCGAGTCGAGCGGTACGACGCCGGTGCTGACCTGGATGCCGAATCGCTCTCCGCGGCGCTCGAACCGGAACGCGCGGATCCGCTTCTGGAGTCGTTCGGCGGCATCCTGCATCGAGTTCGTCTTCGAGACGTCGAGCAGGACCGCGAACTCGTCGCCGCCCACGCGCGCCTGAGCCTCCGATTCGGGCAGCGCCTCGCGCAGCAGGTCGGCGAACGAGCGCAGCAGCTCGTCGCCGGCCAGGTGACCCTGGGTATCGTTGATGACGCGGAGGCTGTCGATATCGAGCAGGTACAGCGCATACCGTCCGTCTCGACGGCGCACGTCCTTCAGGGCGCGCTCCACGGCTTCCTCGAAGCCGTGCCGGTTCAGCAGGCCCGTGAGCGAATCGTGGTCGGACAGGAAGGCCAGCCGCTCGGATTGATCGCGGAGGCTGGAGATCATGCTGTCGATCTCGCGCCCGAGTTCACCGATCTCGTCGCGCCCCTGTTCGCGCGACGATTCCGAGAAATCCCCACGGCCGACGGCGCGCACGACGTGAACCAGCGTGTCGATGCGCTTCAGCAGCAGGGCGCGCAGCAGCGCCCAGAAAGCGATCGCGATGAGAACGATGATCCCGACCCACTCGGCCATGCGCGTTCCGAGCGCGGCCTGCTGGGCGGCCAGTTGCTCGGACACGTCGTAGACGATGTAGAGGGCGCCGAAGCGCAGCGGCATGAGTTCGGAGGGGCCGGCACGCATCTGGAGCGGAAATCGTCCGACGAGCATGCCCGGCATGCTTGGCTGGTGGATCGCGATCGAGCCGCCGGCGTCTTCGAACGGCAGCGCATCGAGCCAGCTGCCGACGCCCGGCGCGGAATGCAGCGGGTCGCCGATCGCGCGAGTCTCGGAGGCGTGCCGGACGAGCCGGTCGGGCGTGACGACGTACAGCGCGTCGATCGCCGGGTTCGCGGAGGCGCGCTCCACCGCGGCTCGGGCCTCGGACGTGTCCTGCGCCCGGAACGCGCCCTCGAGTTCGGCCGCGATGAACGAGGCATTGGAGCGCAGTTGGCGCTCGGCGACGTCGGTCAGGCTGCGCGTGATGGCCCGGGATTCCATGAACCAGGCCGTCGCGACGATCAGCATGCCGGCCAGGAGGATCAGCACCGGGATCGCGTAGCGGAGCGGAAATCTGGCCATCACCGGTCGTGGGCCGCTTCGACGATGCGCCGGTCGATGAGCGGCTCGAAGTCGGGAGTCGTCACGAGCAGGCCTTCGCGGACCATGACCTCGCACTGCTCGAGCAGCCCGCGGCGGACGGGGCCGTCGTCGGCCCGCAGCAGCCGATGATTGTCCTCGATGTCGAACAGGCGAACCGATTGCATCGCATCCCGGAACTGCTCCACCGGCACCTCGCGGCGATCGGCCATGATCACGGAGGATTCCTGCGGGTCGTCGCGGTAGGCAGTCAGCGCGCGATTCATGGCCTCGACGAGTCCGATCAGGTCATCGGTCCTGTCTTCCAGCGTCGTCTCGCGCGTCATGAGCACGTCGATGATCTCGAACGGGATCTGCTCGCTGCCGAACAGCTGGTTGGCGCCGTTCGCGAGCAGCATCGTGCGCGTCGGTTCGTAGGTCACGACCGCGTCGACACGGCCGGACAGGAAGGCCTCGGTCTGATCGGGGGTGTCGACGTGGACGATCTCCACGTCGTCGCGGTCCAGGTCGAGCAGGTTCAGGGCTCGAACGAGCATGTAGATGCCCAGCGGGGCGGCCTCGACGCCGATGCGCGCGCCGCGCAGTTGCTCGGCCGACTCGATGCCGGGACGCGCGAGCAGGGCGTCTCCGCCGAGGCTGACGTCGACGATGTAGACGATGCGCGAATCCGGCATGTCGTGGGCGGTGCTGAGCGCGAAATGGCTGGTCACGAACATGGCGTCTACGAGCCCGTAGCGAAACGAGCGCACGAGCTCGGCCGGCGTCTGGAATTCGACCAGTTCGATCCGCTCCGAGTCGAGATCGCCCCGCTGCTGGGCGAGGTAGGCGAGGTCGTAGGGTGGCCAGGCCAGCGTTCCGACGCGCAATGCGGGCTCGGGCGCACGACAGCCCGCCAGGGCGACGGCGAGAGCCAGTGCCAGCGCCAGCGCGATGGCGAGAGTCGATCCGAATGCCCTCGTTCCCGAACGGCTCATTTCCCCAAGGCTTGCGCAAGCGCTTTTGAACGCCGGATCAGTCTATCGGATTCCGTGCCTCCCGTCATGCCACGATGGCGCTATCCTCGGAATACGAATTCCATATTTTTCAGGGAGGTAGAAACCGCGATGAAGGTCATCCGCAAAGAGCCCGACCGGCTCGTCGTCCTGCACAGCGGCTGGTTCGGCGTCGCCGCGATCTCCATCAGTCTCGTCGTCGTGGCCATGCTGGCGCTGCCCTGGCTCGTCGAAGACACCCCGTTGCCCGCCCTGATCGCCGTGGCCGCGGTCGTCTCGATCGTCGCCGCGGTGTTCGTGCGCCGATCGCAGCAGCGCGTCGACTTCGATCGTGCCTCGCGCGTCGTTCGCATTCGCCGGGGGCGCTTGTTCGGCAATGATGCCGAGATCGACCTGGCACCGGACGCGCGCGTCGAGAAGGAATCGAAAGCCGGCGGATCGGGCTCGCGGCTCGTGCTGCAGGCCGGCGACCACCGCGAGCCGTTCACGTCGGACTTCCACGAGCGTTCCTTCGATGACGTCCGCGACGAAGTCAACGAGTGGCTGGCGGCCGAGCGCAGGGCCGGCTAGCGACGGGCTTCGTGCCGTCGCGCCCGCGCAGGGTGATTCGCAGGTTCCCTAGCCCTGCTCGAGCAGGCGACGCAGGTCGATGACGGCAGCATTGGCGCGCGCCACGTAGTTGGCCATGACGAGCGAGTGGTTGGCGAACACGCCGAAGCCGCCGCCGTTGAGTACGACGGGGCTGTGCAGCGGCCGCTGGCTGGCCTCGAGTTCGCGGATGACCTGGGCCAGGCTCGTGCGCGCGTTCTTGTCGTCGAGAACGTCGGCGAAGTCGTGCCTCAGGGCCTCGAGGAAATGCATCAGGGCCCAGGTCGTGCCGCGCGCCTCGTAGAAGACGTCGTCGATTTCCAGCCAGGGCGTGCGCACGTCGACCTCGCGGTCGCCGGCATCGGCCCGGTGCGGCGAGGGGTCGCCGTCGAGGTCGGTGTTGAGGCGGCGCTCGCCGACGCTGGCCGAGAGGCGCTGGCCGATATCGCCGAGCCGCTTCTCGACGAGCGCCAGGTATTCGCGCAGGTTGTCGGCCCGGTCGTAGAAGCGGGCATCGGTGTCGGCCGCGCCGCCGAGGCGCGCGAGGTAGCGTTCCAGGGCGCGGATGCCTTTCCGGTACTCGCGCTCGGTCGAAGGCAGCAGCCACGACGAATAGTCGAACGAGAACTGCGGGTCGGCGATCGCGAGGTCGGGATCCTCCGACGACTGCGTCTGCGATCGACTGAAGTCGTTGCGCAGCGCCCGCGCCAGGTCGCGCGACTGGATGACCACGCCGACCTCCCAGTTCGGAACGTTGTCGAGCAGGCTGAACGGCGGAAGCACGTCGTTGTGGAGGTAGCCGCCGCGCTTGCCGAGCAGCGTTTCCATGACCTGGGCCAGGGTGGCCGCGGTCACGTAGCCCGTGACGGGTTCGTGGCCGAGTTCGGCGGCGCGTTCCCGCGCTCGCTCGACGACATCGAAGGGCTCGGGTTCGTGGTCGAGCCAGAACATGGTTGCCGCGCCGAGCGCAAGCACGACGAGGATGCCGATCGTGATCGCGCGCCGTCGGCCCGTGCCGAGAAGCCTGTGGTGGAGGCGGGGACGTTCTGCGGTCGTGCTCATGGGCAACTCCTCATCGGCCGATGCAGCAGGTTCGATCCTGCCGGTGGGATGGAGGCGTCGGCCGCGGGGTTCAATCCCGCGCCGCGAGCGTGCCTCGTCCCCGTTCATCCCAGCGTGGCGTCGAGGAACATCATGACGGCAAAGCCGCCCATGAGCGAGAATGTCGCCAGCGTCTCGTAGCCGCGCCGATGCGTCTCGGGGATGATCTCGTCGCTGATGATGAACAGCATCGCTCCGGCCGCGAAGCCCAGCGTCCACGGCATCAGCGGCCCGGCCACGGCCACGGCGGCGCTGCCGAAGAGCCCGCCCACGGGCTCGGCCAGCCCGGTCAGCGCGCCGACGGCGAACGACTGCCAGCGCGTGTAGCCGACGGCCAGCAGCGACACGGCCACCGCGAGTCCCTCGGGGATGTTCTGCGTGCCGATGCCGGTCGCCAGCGCGATGCCGTTCTCGATGTCGCCACCGGCGAATCCCGTGCCCACCGCCATGCCTTCGGGAAAGTTGTGCAGCGTGATCGCGATGATGAACAGCCAGATCCGGCTCAATGCGTCGGCCTCCGGGCCCTCGCGCCCGAGCACGAAATGCTCGTGCGGCACGAATCGGTGGACGAGCTGCAGCGCGATGCCGCCTGCCAGCAGCCCCGTGATGACCACGGCCACCGAGGCGACGCGCCCCCCGTGGATGGCCTCTCCGTACTCGATGGCCGGCAGCAGTAGCGAGAAGAACGTCGCGGCCAGCATGATGCCGGCCGCGATCGACAGCAGCGCGTCCTCGAGGCGCGGCGACAGCCGGCACACGAAGAAGACGCCGCTCGCGCCCAGGCCCGTACCGAGGCCGGCGAGCAGGCTGGCGACGAAGCCCAGCCAGATCAGGTTGGAGGTGTTCATCGAGCCCTTCCATCCGTGTCGCAACGCGGGGGTCGGTCATCATGACACGGGCATGTGGCGCGCCAGGTCTTCGCTGCGTGGGTCGGAGCCGGAGCATCGACCCGGAAAGCGTGGGCACGCCACGCTCCCGCTCGGGCTCCGTCGAACGTGCCGCCGAGGAGGCGATCGGGGCTCCCGGGGATGGGTCGAGGCGCGCCATGAAGGTGGCGCCCCGCTCGTCAGGTGTAGGGGGTCGGCGCCTCGCGGCGCGTGGATAGCCAGCCGGCGTCGGCGAGTTCCCGTGCACCCAGCGGACGCGAGAAATGGTAGCCCTGGGCCAGGTCGCAGCCGGTCTCGGCCAGCCAGTCCAGCGTCTCGGTATCTTCCACGCCTTCGGCCACGACGCGCAGGTCCAGCTCATGGGCCAGGCGCACGACCGAGCGCACGATGGTGCGGCTCTCCTCGCTGCTGAAGATGTCCATCACGAAGGAGCGGTCGATCTTCAGTTCGTTGACGGGAAGCCGCTTGAGGTGGCCCAGTGACGAGAATCCCGTGCCGAAGTCATCGACGGCGATCTCGACGCCGAGTCGGCGGACGTCGGCGAGTTGCTCGGCCGTGTCTTCGACGTTCTCCATCATCCCGCTCTCGGTGATCTCGACCTTGAGGCGTGCGGGCGCGACACCGAAGTCGGCGAGCGCGCGGCGCAATGTCGGGACCAGCGTGCCGCCGCGCAGCTGGCGCATGGACACGTTGATGGCGACCTTGACGCCGGGCGGCAGCGCGTCGCCCCAGTCGGCGACCTGGCGGCAGACGTGGCGGATCATCCAGCCCCCGAGGTCGACGATGAGGCCGCTCTGCTCGGCGACGGGAATGAAGCGATCCGGATAGATCGGCGGCTCGCCGGGCGGGTGCCAGCGAATCAGCGCCTCGAGTCCCTGCAGTCGGCCCGAAGCGGCGTCGACGAGCGGCTGGTAGACGGCCGAGAACTCGTCGGCTTCGAGCGCACGCTTGAGGCGGGCCTCGATGATGAGCCGTTCCTGCGCGGTCTCCGACATCGCCGGTTCGTAGCAGCGCACGCGGAATTCGTGGTCGGCCTTGGCGACGTGCAGGGCCACGTCGGCCTGACCGAGCAGGTCGGAAGCACCCTGCTGATCTCCCTGGTAGCGAGCGCAACCCAGCGTGGCCGTGACGACGATCGGAGGATCGCTGAACTCGAAGGGCCTGGAGATCACCGCGTTCAGGGCCTCGGCCTGCTCCTCGGCCCATTCCGGGAAGGCCCGGCCGGGGTCGGCATCGGTCAGCCAGGCGAATTCGTCGGAACCGACGCGGGCCAGGAAATCGTCGTCGTCGACGAAGCGTTCGAGCCGCTTGGCGATCTTGCGCAGCACCCGGTCGCCGACCCCGTGGCCGAACGAATCGTTGATGCGCTGGAACCGGTCGAGGTTGATGAGCAGGACGGCCACGTCGGCGACATCGGGGCGACGCTCGCGCATGCGCTCGGCCAGTTCGTCGACGAGCGAGGTCCGATTCGGCAGTTGCGTCAGCTGGTCCGTACGCGCGTGGCGAAGCGCAAGTCGGTGATTGGCCTCGGCCAGCGAGTGGGCTTGTGCGATCTCCTCGCGGAGCCCGCGCTCGCGCACCAGCTTGCTGCGCTGGGCGCGGTGATAGGCGGCCAGCGCGGTCAGCAAGGCCAGTGCGTAGCCGAGCCATGCCCAGGTGCTGCGCCACCAGGGCGGCTGGACCTGGAACGACAATCCGGCAGTGCCTTCCGACCAGACGCCGTCGCCGTGTGCGCCGCGGACCTCGAACCGGTATCCGCCGGGCTCGAGGTTGTTGAACATGACCCGCGGCTCGGTCGTCGTCTGCCAGACTCCGGATGCGCCGGCCAGCCGGTAGCGGAACCGGTTCTTCTCCGGCTGATGGTAGTCGGTGACGGCGAACTCGACGGCCATGTCGTTCGAGCCGTAGGGAACGCGGATCCGGTCGCGCGAGCTTCCCTGCGGCAGGGGCAGGCGCCGGCCACCCAGCGAGACACCGGTGATCGTGACGCCGGGGACCGTGCGGTTGACGGGCAGGTCCGCCGGCGAGATCACCGCCACGCCGCGAACGCCACCGAAGTACAGGTGGCCGTCGCGCGTGCGCAGCTCGGCGCCGCCGTTCATCTCGTTGGAGGGCAGGCCGTCGGCAATGCCGAAGTTCTCGATCCGGCCGTCGGAAGGTCGGAACCGCGACACGCCGCGATTCGTCGAAAGCCAGAGACGGCCCTCGGTGCCGGGCAGAATCCCGTAGATCGTGTTGTTCGGCAGCCCCTCTCGCGTGGTGTATACGCGGAAGCGATTGCGGCCGGCGGCCAGGTCCTCGGCGGAGATCCGGTTCAGGCCGTTCATCGTGCCCACCCAGAGTTCGCCGGCCTCGTCGAAATGCAGCGACCGGATGATCTCGTGACTCAGCGACTCGGGATTGTCGAGTTCGCGGGAGAAACGGCGGCCGATCTCGCCGCTGGGCAGGATCTCGAACAGGCCGATGCCGCCGCCGCCGGCCCAGAGCGTGCCGTCGGGGCTGCGCGCCAGCACGCGCACGGGATTCGGGCCCAGCGGCAGGACGCCGCTGGCCGGCAGGCGTGCGATGACGGCGCCGCGATCCGCGTCGACGGCGTAGAGACCCGAGGTTCCGGCCACCCAGAGCGTGGATTCGCCGTCGAACCGCATGGTCCAGAGCCGGCCGAAGTCGAAGGCGTCGTCCGGGCCGTCTTCACGGAATCGCTCGGTGAACGCCGATCGCCCGGGATCGAACTCGTAGAGACTTCCATCGACGGCGCCGACCCAGATGCGACCCGATGCGTCGATCGCCAGCGACTGCATCTGGTTGGCCGCGACCTGGCCCGGGTTCGGAGCGAAGAATTCGATCCGGCCCGTCGCCGGATCGTAACGCTCGAGACCGGCCAGGGTCGCCATCCAGACCATGCCCGATGCATCCTCGGCCAGGTCCCAGACGAAATCGCTGGTCAGGCTGTTTTCGTTGTACGGAATGGCTTCGAGCGCACGGAAGCGATTGCGCAGCGGATTGATCTGGTTCAGCCCCTGTCCGGCCGTGCCGATCCAGATCAGTCCGCTGCGATCCTGGGCCAGGCTCCAGATGTCGTTGCTGGCGAGCGAGCCGGGGTCGTCGGGGTCGTGGCGATGAACGGCGAAGCCGTCCTCGTCCGACAGGAACCGGCTCAGTCCGCCCGACTGGTTCGCGACCCAGATGCGGCCGTCGTCGTCCTGCAGCAGGTCGTAGACGACGTCGCTGGCCAGGGAATGCGGGTCGGACGGGTCGGAACGGAAGACGCGAAACCCTTCGACGCCCGGATCCTTCCGGGCCAGTCCCGCATTCAGCGTGCCGATCCAGAGCCGGCCGGACTCGTCGATGAGAAGCCGGAGCAGGGCGTTCGAAGGCAGCGAGGCCGGATTCTCGGGGTCGTGCCGGAAGTGGCGTCGTTCGCCGCTGGCGGGATCGAACCGGACCAGCCCCTGCGGCGTGGCCAGCCACAGGGTCCCGTCGCCGGCATCGGCGATCTCCCAGACCGGCGGCAGCGGTTCCCGGCCATGCGCGTTTCCGACGTTCAGGCGGAATTCGTCGGTTTCGGGCAGATATCGATGCAGCCCCGCCGCGGTGCCCACCCAGAGCGTCCCGTCGGGGGTCTCGTGGAAGGCCGTGGGGCCGGAGGCCGGCCCGGACTCGTCGTCGCCGTAGAGCGTCGCCGGATAGCGATGCACGATCTCGGTGCCCGGGTCGACGCGATTCAGCCAGCCCCGGAAGCCGGCGACCCAGATGTCGCCGCGTGCATCCTCGAACAAGCGGCTGACGTGCACGCCCGAAAGTGCGTTCCGCGAGCGCGGGTCGCTGGAGAGGGTCCGGAACGTGTATCCGTCGTAGACGTCGAGGCCGCCCAGTGTGCCGAACCACATGAGCCCCCTGCGGTCCTGGAGGATGTCGACCACGGTGTTCTGCACGAGCGCGCCGTCGAGCGGCAGCCGATGGAACGGCGGTTCTTGGGCGACGTCGGCGCGCCCGACGGACGAAATCGCCACCCAGAGCGCAAGGCAGGCGGCGATCGCCGGCCATGCGCGTTGCGGGAAGCGCGTTTCGATCGGTCCGATGCGGATCATGACTTCCGAGGAACGGTGCAAGCGTCCATTTTGCTTGGACAATGAGGCGGACGTGATGGTTTCGTGAAGGCAATGGGGAGAGCGGGCGCATGATCGTCGCGTCGAAACTTGCACCGGTTCACGGGATGGCATCGCGGCGGTCCCGCGCTCTCCGATGTGGAGCGCCCGGCCCTCCGCGGCGTGAGCGGCCCGGATCGCTCGTTTCGCCGCGGCCGTTCGCCGACAATGGGCGAGACCGGAACGGCTGCGTGCCGCCCCGACCGGCAGGAGAGGACATGGACATCCGTCGCCACGGCATCATCCTGAACGTCGAACGCTTCGACGAGTGCGTCGCCTTCTATCGCGAACGCTTCGGGCTGGAGACCATGTTCGAAAAGCGCGAGGGCGACTTCCGTCTGGTCTGTCTGCGCTTCGGCGACGGCTACCTCATGATCGAGACCGGCGGCACGGCGAAGCCGGCCGGCCGCACGGTGGTCGAGGGCCCGGCGAAACTCCGGTTCAACGTCGGCGACCTCGACGCGGCCGCCGCGGAGCTCCGGGAAGCCGGGCTCGACGTGGCCATCGAGACCGCGCCCTGGGGCCGGTCGATCCACCTGTTCGATCCCGACGGCAACCGCGTCGGGATTCGCGAGGAGCGCGACTTCGTTGACTGAAGAACTGCTATGGAGCCGCGATCGCCTCGATGCAGCGCTGTCGGCGCTGTCCGAGCGCGACGCCGACATCCGCCGCGCCCTGGCCGAGGTCGGCCCGCCGGCTCCGCGCGGCGATGGGCGCGCGGACTTCGCCACGCTGCTGCGCATCATCGTCGGGCAGCAGTTGTCGGTGAAGGCGGCCGCCACGATCTTCGGCCGCGTCGAGGCCACGCTCGGGGGGCGCCTCGAGCCGCGGCGCCTGCTTGCCCTCGACGACGCCGAATTGCGTGCGGCCGGCCTGTCGGGCCAGAAGGTCCGCTACGCGCGCGGCCTGGCCGAGGCCGTTCTATCGGGCGCACTGGACCCCCCGGCGCTGGCAGCGCTCGACGACGAGGATGTCGTGGAGGCCGTCACGGCGCTGAAGGGCTTCGGGCGCTGGAGTGCCCAGATGTTCCTGATGTTCGCGCTGGGCCGGCCCGATGTCTGGCCGGCGGGGGACCTCGGGGTCCAGGTCGCACTGCAGCGCCTCAAGCGCCTGGAAGCGCGCCCGACGCCGGCCGAGAGCGAAGCGCTGGCCGCGCCGTGGACGCCCTGGCGAAGCGCCGCGGCACTGTTCCTCTGGCACTACCACGGCAGCGCGCCCGACGCGACCTGATCGCCGCGCCCGGGTGCCGCTGCGAGGCACGGGCCGGTGCTATCCTTTGCGATCGCAGCACGCCCGAGTCCGACTCCTTTGTATTACGCCGCAGCCTGCCAGACCGACTTCCCGGCGCCCCGACACCGGGACGAGATCGCCGCGCGCGTGGAGCGCATGTGCGAGATCGCCGAACAGACGATCGTCGGCTACGAGCCGTTCTTCGACGTGCGGCTGCTGGCCTTCCCCGAGTTCGCGCACAGCGTGCCGATCCACCAGAGCGCCGAGAAGCTGCTGGCCGACCTCGCCGTCGAGGTGCCCAACGAGCACGTGCGCGTCTACGAAAGGCTGGCGGCCAAGCACGGTTGCTTCATCCAGACCGGCACCTTCCTCGAGCGCGACGATGCCTGGCCCGGGGCCGTGTTCAACACGACGGTGCTCGTCGGTCCCGATGGGGTGCTGGCGAAGTACCGGAAGGTCAATACCTGGATACCGTGGGAAGTCCATACGAGTCCGCACGACCTGCCCGATTACGGTCCCGACCCGTTTCCCGTCGTCGACACCGAGATCGGACGCATCGGCGTGGCGATCTGCTACGACTGGCTGTTTCCCGAGACGATCCGGGAACTCGCCTTCCGCGGCGCGGAGGTGCTCGTGCGCGTGTCGGCCTACATGGATCCCTGGGGCACGCAGCAACCCATGGACTGGTGGACGCTCGTGAACCGGACGCGCGCGCTCGAGAACACGGCCTACGTCGTCGCGGCCAACCAGGGCGCACGCATGGAGAACTACCCGCCGTTCTCGTGGCCCGGGGGCAGCATGGTCGTCGACTACGACGGCCGCATCCTGGCCCAGGCCGACCCCGGCCCCGGCGAGAAGGTCGTGGTCGCACCGATCGACATCGATCGACTCCGCGCCGAGCGCGAGCGTCGGCGCGGACACGACATGCGCGGTCACCTTCGTTCCGGCATCCACGGATACATGGATCGCGAATATCTGCCGCCCGGTGGCGAAGAGCCGGTGACGATGGAATCGCTGGAACAACGCATCACGGCCGGCCGGGCCGCCGTCAAGCGGGGCAGCGGAGAATCATGATCCGCGCGGCGCTGGCGACGATGCTCGTGGCGGTGCTGGCGGCCTGCACGCCGGCCCCCGAACCGCCGTCGGACGAGGAGGTCCGCGCCAACAATCGCGGCGTGGCGCTCATGGGCCAGTACCGCAACGAGGAGGCACGCCAGATCTTCGCCGCGCTGTCGGATGCGCACCCGGACTGGCATGCCGTGCGCGTCAACGAGATCATCGCGACGCTGAACCGCCAGCGCGAGGGCGACGAGTACCGCGCCCTCGAGATGGCCGGCGAAGTGCTGGCCGTGGATCCGACGAACCTGCGGGCGGCCTACATCGCCGGCCTCATGCATCTCTATACCGGCGAGCCGTCCTCGGCGCTGGCGCGCTTCCGCGGTGTGGCCGACTCCGCACCCAGGGAGGCGCACGTGGCCTACTTCACGGGCCAGGCACTCGATCAGCTCGGCCGCCACGACGAGGCCCTGGCGGCCTACCGGCGCGCCATCGAGGCCGACCCCTATCTGCGCAGCGCCTACTACGGCGCCGCGCTGGCGCTGCGCCAGCTCGGCCGCGCCGACGAGGCCCGGGCGATGCTGGATGATTACCAGCGTTTCGCCGGCAATCCGCGCGCCCACCTGGCCGAGTTCCGCTACACGCGCATGGGCCCGCTGGCCGAGGCCTGGGCCGTGGGTCGCGGCGCGGCCGCCAGCGCCGCCGCTATTCCCGATGGTCCGCTGTTCGGAGAGCCGGAAGTGCTCGACCGCTGGCAAGCCGCCGTGCCCCACGGCGCCGTGCTCGTGGCCGCCGACTTTCACGAGGGCCAGGGTCCCGACCTGTTGCTGGCCGCACCCGGTGCGACGCGGGCCTGGCGCGCCGCCGAAGAGGGCTTCCTGCCGCTGCCCGACCATGCGCTGGCCGGCCTCGGCGGCGTGCAGGCCGCATCGTGGGGCGTTCCGAACGTGGGCACGGCCTTCTCGGCGTTCCTGTGCCGCGACGGCGAGAACCGGATTCTCGAGCGCGGGGAGCAGGGGTGGGCGCCGGGGCCCGGCGCCGAAGACCTCGCCGATGCCGGCCGGTGCGCCGACTCGCTGGTCTTCGACGCCGACCATGACGGCGACCTCGACTGGTGGGTCGCCAACCGCGACGGGCCCGACGAACTGTATTCCAACAACGGCGACGGAAGCTGGCGGCGACTGTCGACGGCCGCCTCGCCGGCCCTGGCCGGGGACGCGCGGCCCACGCGGCAGCTGCTGGCCACGGACCTCGACGGTGACCGAGACGCCGACCTCGTCGCGCTGCACGATGCGCCCCCCCACCGCGTACTCGTCAACGACCGGCTCTGGCAGTACCGCGACGCGCCGGGCGCGGAAGGCTTCGCGGCCAGCGAGGCCGTCGCCGTGACCGTC
>JAWVZQ010000044.1:0-13789 GCA_033722095.1 Wenzhouxiangellaceae bacterium
CCTCCGGGCCGGATGCCGCACTGACGATCAATACCGGCGATACGGGGCAATGGAGCACGTACCAGGCCTGCGTCCGCGGTCTCGTGACGCTGATCACGATGCTGCCCGATGTGACGGTCCGCTAGGAGACGACGATGCACAAGTTCGGAAGAAGGACCTTTCTCACGGGTGCGGCCGCCGGCGCGCTGGCCACGGCCGGCCCGCGCATCGGCATCGCCGGTAGCCCGGGCACCAACGACGAGATCCTCATCTACGTCTTCCTGCGCGGCGGCATCGACGGGCTGAGCCTCTACGCGCCCGGTGCCGGGCATCCCGACCGGGGCTTCTACGAAGCACTGCGCCCGAGCACGAGCGTCCGCCTGCCGACCAGCGGCAGCCATGCCATGCTTCCGCTGACCGACGGCTTCGGACTCAACTCGGCCGCCGATCCGCTGCGCGACCTCTGGACCGACGGCCAGCTCGCCATCGTGCATGCCACGGGCCTGCCGATCGTCAACCGCAGCCACTTCGAGGCCGAGCGGATGATGGAACTCGGCACGCCGGGCGGCATCGTCGGCGTCACCGAACCGGTTCCCGGCAGCCGCCTGACTTCCGACGGCTGGCTGACGCGACACCTCGCCACGGCCGACAACCTGCCGGCGCAGATGACCATGCCCGTCGTCGTGACCGAGAATTCGGTCAGCTACTCGCTGCTGAGAGAACCTTCGGCCGTCTCGCTGCGTCATCCGAACCGGTTCGACTTCAACGAGGACGCCTTCGAGGAGCAGATCGAGGACCGTCTGGCCAACATCTACGCGCTGGATCCCACGTCGATCGGCGTGGCCGGCGAGCAGGCCATGAACGCCATGACGCAACTCGAGCCGATCTTCGGCACGCAGAACAACCGCGACTACAACACCGATGTGCTGGGCGGCCTCTATCCCACGCGCGACGGCACCACGAATCTCGAGACGGTCAGCGACAAGCTCATCACGCTGTCGCGGCTCATCAAGGCCGACGTCGACCTGCGCATCGCGCAGCTCGACATCGGCGGATGGGACGACCATACCGACCAGGGCTCGCTGCCGACGGGCTTCAACGGCTCGTCGGGCCGGTACCACGATCGCCTCGACGTGGTCTCGCGCGCCTTCCTGGCCTTCTGGAACGACATGGCCGGCCTGGCCGACGATCCCACCGACCGCAGGAACAAGATCACCGTCGTCTTCCACAGCGAATTCGGCCGCCGCGCCTACACCAACAACGACGACGGCACCGACCACGGCTCCGGCAACCCCATGATGGTGCTCGGCGGAAACGTCAACGGCGGGCAATTCCACGGCACCTGGCCCGGCATGGCCCCCGACGACCTCTACCAGGGCTCCGACATCCGCACGACCAACGACTTCCGGCGCGTGCTCTCCGAGATCCTGATCCGCCGCCAGGGCAACAACCGGCTCGGCACGATCTTCCCGCACTACTACAACTACCAGCCGATCGGCGTCGTCGAAGGTACCGACGAACTGCCCGACTACGGCCCCGACGATCTCATCAAGGCGAGCGGGTTCGAGAGCTGAGCGGCTGCGAAAACTCTCGTCGGGGCGCGAGGAGTAGCCCAGCGGTTACACCCGCTGGGATGGGAGCGAGAACATCTCCGGACATCGGGGTGGGTGCCGTCGGACGGATTCCGCTCAGGAGAGGAACATCGCGTCGCCGTAGCTGAAGAACCGGTACCGCTGCTCGACCGCGTGGCGGTAGGCGTTCAGGATGCGGTCGCGGTCGGCGAAGGCCGAGACGAGCATCAGCAGCGTCGAACCCGGCAGGTGGAAGTTCGTGATCATGGCGTCGACGACGCGGAACTCGTAGCCGGGATAGATGAACAGGCGGCTGTCGCCCGTGAACGGGCCCAGTCCGCCCTCGCCGGCCGTCTCCAGCGCGCGCACGGCCGTCGTGCCGACGGCGACCACGCGGCCGCCGCGCTCGCGCGTGCGCTCGATGCGCTCGACGAGACCCTCGTCGACCTTCAGCCACTCCGGGTGCATGCGATGGGCCTCGACGTCGTCGACGCGCACGGGCTGGAAGGTGCCGGCGCCGACATGCAGCGTGCAGAACGCGCGCTCCACACCGAGCGCGTCGATGCGCTCGAGCAGCGCCTCGTCGAAGTGCAGGCCCGCCGTGGGCGCCGCGACGGCGCCCGGTGCCGAGGCATACACGGTCTGGTAGCGCTCCCGGTCCTCGGGCTCGTCGTTCCTGGCGATATACGGCGGCAGGGGCATGTGGCCCTCGCGCTCGAGAAGTTCCAGCCAGCCCGGCGAACCGGGCTTGCGCAGGCGCCAGAATTCGTTCTCGCGGCCGACGACCTCCACCGGTGTCTCGCAGCCCCGCACCGCGAGGGTGCTGCCGGCCTTCGGCTTGCGGTTCGCACCGAGCTGGGCGAGTGCGTTCTCGTCGTCGAGCACGCGCTCGACGAGGATCTCCACGCGCCCCCCCGTCGGTTTCGCCGCCTCGAGCCGGGCCGGGATGACGCGCGTGTCGTTGAAGACCAGCAGGTCGCCGGGGCGGAGCAGGTCGACGATCTCCGGAAAGCGACGGTCCTCGACGGCGCCGCTGTCGCGGTCGAGGACCAGCAGGCGGCTGGCACTGCGCTCGGGCAGCGGATGCTGCGCGATCAACTCCGGTGGCAGGTCGAACTGGAAATCGGAAACCTTCACGCAGCGGCTCGGGAAAGCGGGATCGGTCCGCGATTGTACGGTGCGCGCAGCGCCGTCGGGATTCTGGCACCATGTCGGCTTCCCGATCGACCCTCCTGGACCCGCCGATGAAGACCGCCGCGTTCCGCGACCGATTCTCGTTCCCCCGTACCGACGAGGGCACGCCGAAAATCTATCTCTGCGGCAATTCCCTGGGCCTGATGCCCGATGCCGCTCGCGGCGCCGTCGAGAAGGAGATGTCGCGCTGGGCCGAGCTGGCCGTCGAAGGCCATTTCCAGGGCGACCCGGCCTGGCTGGGCTACCACCGAACGATCACCGACGTGCTGGCGCGCCTGGCCGGCGCCAACGCCGACGAGGTCGTGGCCATGGGCTCGCTGACCGTGAACCTCCACGTACTCATGGCCAGCTTCTACCGACCCGACGCCAGGCGGCGCAAGATCATGATCGAACGCGGCGCGTTTCCGTCGGACCGCTACGCCGTCGCCGCGCAGCTGGACCTGCACGGCTTCGACCCCGACGAAGACCTCGTCGAGATCGAGCCCGGCGAGGACGGCCTCATCGACGAGCGTCGCGTCGCGCGAGCGATCGCCGACCATGCCGACGAACTGGCTCTCGTGCTCTGGCCCGGCGTCCAGTACGCCACGGGTCAGAACTTCGACCTGGAGACCATCTGCCGGGCCGGCCGCGAAGCCGGCGTGACCGTCGGCCTGGATCTGGCCCACGCCATCGGCAACGTACCGCTGCGGCTGTCGGACTGGGGGCCGGACTTCGCCGTCTGGTGCAGTTACAAGTACCTCAACGCCGGACCCGGCGCGGTCGCCGGCGTCTTCGTGCACCGTCGGCACGCCGAGTTCGATGGCCCGCGCCTGGCGGGATGGTGGGGGCACGACGAGTCCACGCGCTTCGAGATGGGCCCCGACTTCGCGCCCATGCGCGGTGCCGAGGGATGGCAGATCTCGGGTGCCCCCATCCTCAACCTGGCCGCACTGGGCGGCGCGCTTTCGATCTACCGCGAGGCCGACGTCGACAGCCTCCAGGACGCCGACACGGACCTGACCGCGGCGCTGGCCGAGCGCATCCATGCCCTGCCCGGCAAGCCGATCGAGATCATCACGCCGCTGGACCGCCCTCGCCGCGGTTGTCAGCTCTCGCTTCGCGTCAAGGCCGGGCGCGAACCGGGCCGGACGCTGTTCGAGCGCCTGCGGTCGGCCGGCATGGTCGGGGACTGGCGAGAGCCCGACATCATCCGCGTCGCGCCGAATCCGCTCTACAACGCATTGGCCGACATCGACCGGCTCGGCGACCTGCTGGAACGCCTCGCCGGGTGAACCCGCGCGCGCGCACGCACCTCGCCTGGTCGGCGGCACTGGCGTTGGTCGCGGTCAGCGTCGTCGCGATGCTGGCCCTGTTCGGCAGTGACGGCTCGGGCTTCCTGGATCTCGTCGAGGAACTCGAGCGCCGCGTTTCCCGTGCCCCGCTGCTCACGGCGCTGGTCTTCGTCGTGCTGTTCGCGCTGACCACGGCGCTGACCCTGCCCACGGCAACCCTGCTCTGCGTCTGCGCCGGATACCTGTTCGGCACCGCCGGCGGGACCCTGGTCTCGCTGATCGGCGCGCTGGGCGGAGCCCTCATGACCTTTGTCTCGGTGCGCTTCCTGGCCCGGGACCGGGTCCGCGAATTCTTCCTGCGCGGCCGCGGCGAACGCATCGTCTCGCTGCTCGAACGCGATGCCTTCTTCTACCTCATGAGCCTGCGGATCGTTCCCGTCGCCCCGTTCTTCGCGATCAACGCCGCCGGCGCCATGATCCGCGTGACGCTCAAGCAGTTCGTGGTCGCCACGACGCTGGGACTGGTCCCGCTGACCGCGATCTACGCCAGCGTCGGCGCCAGCCTCGACGTGCTCGTCGAGGCGCGCGCCGTGTCCGGCCCGGAACTGCTGCTGGAACCGCGCGTCGCGCTGCCTCTGCTCGCCCTGATCGCCGTGTTCACGGCGGGCTGGCTGTGGCGACGCTACCTGCGGAGACGCCGGGCCGTGCGCGACCGGGACCGCGAAGCGGCCGGCGTCGAGCCCGGAACGGACGAGATTGCCTGAAGACTTCGCTCGCGGCTCAGCGCCGCGAGGAGTACAGGCCGTGCTTGAGCACGTAGGCCAGCACCACGGAGGGCAGCAGGAAGCGCGGACTGCGCCCGGAGGAGAGCTGCTCCCGGATCTCGGTCGATGAGATCGCCAGGCGCGTGACCTCGACGCTGAACAGGCGTCCGGCCGGTGCATCCATGAGTTCGCGCGCCTGCTTGACCTCCCGTCCGGAAAGGGCCTCGGCCAGTTCTTCCGAGTAGCGCGGCTCGCTCTCGGGGCGCGTCATGACGACGAGGTGGGCGAGCTCGGGCAGCCGACGCCACTCGTGCCAGGAATCGAGCTGGTTGGCCGCATCCTGTCCCAGGCAGAGCATCAGCGGCAGGTCGGGATGCTCCTCGCGCAGGCTGGCCAGCGTGTCGGCCATGTACGACGGACCCTCGCGCTGGACCTCCCGGTCGTCCACGGAAAGGTCCGGGTGGGGCGCCAGCGCCAGTTCCAGCATGGCCATGCGGTGACGGGCTTCGGCCCAGGTTCCGTCGCGGTGCGGCGGCGTTCCGGCCGGCAGCAGGCGGAAGTCGTCGACGCCGAGCTGTTCGGAAACCTCGGCCGCGGCACGCAGGTGTCCGTAGTGGACCGGGTCGAAGGTGCCGCCGAAGATCGCGATCGCCGATCGTTTTCCGCTGGCCATCGTCGCGCCTCAGGCCGCCTGCATCTCGGGACGGCGCGCCAGGCCGACGCAGAGCCGCTCGAGTTCCACCCAGAAGTCGCCTTCGGCCTGGCCCTTGGACAACCGATCCAGCCGGCTGAGGCGCTCGACGGCTCGCGTCAGCCGTGCCGGACCGAGCCGGTGGATACAGCTCTGGATCGGGCCCTGCCGGGACTTCCAGACCCGGAACTCTTCGAAGGCCTTGCCGATCGGCACCGTGCGGCTGCGCTCGGCGACATCGCGCGCCGTCTCGATCTCGCGGCCGACGGCCCAGAGCACGGCAGGCGGCGGCGCGGCCGACTCGCGCAGGCCGCGCACGCAGCGCAGCGCCGGCCCGGGCTGGCCGGAGAGCACGAGTTCGACGAGCCGGAAACCGTCGAAGCGGGCACTGTCGGCAACGGCCTCGCGCACCTGTTCCAGCGTCAGCACCTGGCCGGGAAACAGCAGAGCCAGGCGCTCCACCTCCTGGGCGGCGGCCAGCAGGTTGCCCTCGAGCCGCTCGGCGAGAAACCGGCAGATGTCCTCGCCGCCTCCGAGCCCGCGCTGCTTCAGCCGCTGGCCGATCCAGCCGGGAAGCTGGTGGGCCTTGACCTGCCAGGCAGGACCGTAGACACCGGCCTTCTCGATGGCCTTGACCCAGGCGGCACGCTCCTGCGTGAACTCCCACTGGTCGCAGATCACGAGCAGGACGTCGTCGCGGCCCTCGTCGACCCAGGCGCGCAGCGCCTTGCCGCCTTCGGTGCCGGGCTTGCCCGTCGGCAGCCGCAGTTCGACGAGCCTGCGCGTCGCGAACAGCGAGCCCGTCTCGGTCGCGCGACCGAGTTCGTCCCAGTCGAAGCGTGCCTCGGCCGCCAGCCGGATGCGCTCGGCCACGCCGGCCTGGCGTGCGGCGCGGCGAATGGCATCGCAGGCCTCCTCCACGAGCAGGCGCTCGGGTCCGGCGATGAGGTAGACGGGCGCCAGCCCGCGCTCGAGCTGGCCCTCCAGCCGTTCGGGGAACAGCTTCACGAGCGCCCGAACGCCTCGAGACGGCGCAGCAGCGCGGAGGCCATGGCGCGCCGGAGGTCCTCCTGCAGCAGTTCCTCTTCGTTGGCCGCACCGAGGATCTGCTCGCGGTCGAACTGGAAGTCGCGTTCCAGTCTCAGCGTCTCGGGACGGATGAGCGTGTTTCCGTCCGGCCCGCGCAGCGTGAAGCGCAGTTCGAAGACGAGTTCGAATTCGCGCACGCGGGCCTCGTCGGAGATCGTCAGCGGGCGGCGCGTGATGCGCTCGACGAGGATGGCCAGCGTGGCCGCATCGGACGACGAGGTGTCGACGACCTCGACGCCGTTGGCCTCGAGCAGCAGGCGCAGTTCGCGTGTGAACAGGCTGGACTCGTCGGCCGCATCGAGATACGTGGTGTCCATGGCCTCGGGAAGACTGGCCGTTCCGCGCAGCTGGTATCCGCAACCCGCGGCGAACACCATGGCCAGAACCAGCACCGCGCCGATCCGCAGCACGCGCGGCACCGTCCGGAATCCCGCCCGGCCGGAGGCCTTCACGCGGCCACCACGATGTTGACGAGCTTGTCGGGAACGACGATGACCTTGCGCACGCTCTTGCCGTCGATGAATCGCTGGACGTTCTCGTCCTGCATCGCGCGCTGCTGGACGACCTCCCGGTCGGAGCCCGGCGGGACTTCGATGCGGCCGCGGACCTTGCCGTTGACCTGGACGACGACGGTGACCTGCTGCTGGACCAGGGCCGCCTCGTCGACGGCCGGCCAGCCCGCCTCGAGGATGGAATCCTCGTGGCCGAGCTTCTGCCAGAGCGCCTGCGAGGCGTGCGGCGTGACCGGCGCGATGAGGCGGACCAGCGCCTCCCAGCCCTCGCGCGCGACGGCGAAATCGCCGGCCGAGCGCGGCCGGAACCGCGAAAGATGGTTGCTGCACTCCATGATCGCGGCGATCGCCGTGTTGAAGGTGTAGCGGCGGCCGACGTCGTCGGTGACCTTGGCGATGGTCTCGTGCACGCGGCGGCGCGCCTCCAGCGCCTCGTCGGAGCGCTCGCCGCCCGGATCGCCGTCGGGGACATCGGCTTCGAGGTGCTCGTGCACCTGCTGCCAGAGCCGCTTCAGGAAGCGCCAGGCGCCTTCGACGCCGGCGTCCGACCACTCCAGCGACTGTTCGGGCGGTGCGGCGAACATCGAGAACAGGCGCACGGTATCGGCACCGTACTGGCCGACCAGCGTGGCCGGGTCGACGCCGTTGTTCTTCGACTTGGCCATCTTCTCGATACCGCCGAAGTGCACGGGCTGGCCGTCCTCGGCGGCCACGGCCCGCACGATGTTGCCCTTGCCGTCGCGCTCGACGTCGACGCCGGCCGGGTTGAACCAGACCTTGCGGCCCTGATCGTCCTCGCGATACCAGGTCTCGGCCAGCACCATGCCCTGGGTCAGCAGCCGCTCGAAGGGTTCGCTGGTCCCGAGCAGGCCGAAGTCGCGCATGACGCGCGTCCAGAAGCGGGCGTAGAGCAGGTGCAGGATGGCATGCTCGATGCCGCCGATGTACTGGTCGACGGGCATCCAGTCGCGCGTGCGCCGGTCGACCATGGACTCCTCGTTGTCCACGCAGGGATAGCGAAGGAAATACCACGAGGAGTCGACGAAGGTATCCATGGTGTCGGTCTCGCGCCGGGCCGGCGCACCGCACTCCGGACACTCGCAGGAAAGGAATTCCTCGTCCTTCGCCAGCGGGCTGCCCGAGCCGTCGGGGACCAGGTGCTCCGGAAGCCGGACCGGCAGGTCCTGCTCCGGGACGGGGACGTCCCCGCAGTCGTCACAGTGGATGATCGGGATCGGGCAGCCCCAGTAGCGCTGGCGGGAAATGCCCCAGTCGCGCAGCCGGAACTGGGTCCTGCGCCGGCCCCGTCCCTTCTCCTCGAGGGCGTCGGCGATGGCGTCGAAGCCGGCCTGGTGATCCAGCCCGTCGTAGGGACCGGAATTCACGAGTTCGACGTTCTCCTTCGCGACGTACCAGTCCTGCCAGTTCGAGTCGTCGTATTCATGCTGGCCGTCGACGAGCCGCACGACCTGCACGATGGGCAGGCCGTACTTGTTGGCGAACGCGAAGTCCCGCTCGTCGTGGCCGGGCACGGCCATGACGGCGCCCGACCCGTAACTCATGAGCACGTAGTTGGCGATCCAGATCGGCAGGTCCTCGCCGGTCAGCGGATGGCGTGCCGTCAGGCCGGTGTCGATGCCGCGCTTCTCCTGGGCGGCGAGTTCGGCCTCGGAAACGCCGCCGGTGCCGCAGGAGCGGATGAACTCGGCCACCTCGGGGTTGCCCTCGGCCGCCTTGCGCGCGAGCGGGTGCTCGGGCGCGACGGCCATGTAGGTCGCACCCATGAGCGTGTCGGGCCGCGTCGTGAAGACCGTCAGTTCGCCGTCGGCGACGGGGAACGAGATCTCCATGCCCTCGCTCTTTCCGATCCAGTTCGCCTGCATCGTGCGCACGCGTTCCGGCCAGCCGTCGAGGCCGTCGAGCGCCTCGAGCAGTTCGTCGGCATAGTCGGTGATGCGCAGGTAGTACATCGGGATCTCGCGCTTCTCGACCTCCGCGCCGGTCCGCCAGCCCTTTCCGTCGATGACCTGCTCGTTGGCGAGCACCGTCTGGTCGACGGGATCCCAGTTCACCGTGCCGGTCTTCTTGTAGGCGATGCCCTTCTCGAGCATCTTCAGGAACAGCCACTGGTTCCAGCGGTAGTACTCCGGATCGCAGGTCGCCAGTTCGCGCGACCAGTCGATCGCGAAGCCGAGCTCCTTGAGCTGCCCGCGCATGTGCCGGATGTTGTCGCGCGTCCATTTCGCCGGCGGCACGCCGCGCGCGATCGCCGCATTCTCGGCAGGCAGGCCGAACGCGTCCCAGCCCATGGGCTGAAGCACCGGACGGCCGTTCATGCGGTGGAAACGCGTGATCACGTCGGAGATCGTGTAGTTGCGCATGTGCCCCATGTGCAGGTGACCCGACGGGTACGGGAACATGCTGAGACAGTAGTACGGCTTCTCGCCGGGACGATCCGGGGCGCGGAACGCGTCCTCGTCGTTCCAACGCTGGCGGACGGGCGGCTCGATGGCGGCCGGATCGTAGGGCTGGGTCACGGTGTCACGGGGGTCGTGGAGGCGTTCGGGGAATGGTAACCGGAAACCGGGCGGCGGCGGGCCGGGCCCGGAACGCAACGGGGCCCGACAGTGCGGGCCCCGCGGCGAATCGAAGATGCGATCGGTGGATCAGCTTCCGCCGTCGTCTTCGGAGGTCAGCTCGTTCCAGGCCTCGTCGAGGCGGTCCATGGCCGACTGCGTGCGGTCCTTCATCGAGGCCCAGGCCTCGCCGGAGTACTCCTTGGCGTTTTCGTAGGCTTCCTTGGCTTCGTCACGCGCCTCGCGCGCTTCCTCCATGGCCGCGTTCCAGGCTTCGCTGCCCTTCTCCATTCCGGAGTCGGTCAGTTCCTGGACTTCGTCGAGGGCATTGTTGGTGGCGGCGACGGCGCCCTGCCAGGCTTCGGCGGCGCCTTCGCGCATCGACTCCATCGCGCCGCTCATGGAATCGCCGGCCTCTTCGCCGCTCTCCATGGTGTCCTCGTAGACTTCCTCGGCCTCGTCGGCCGTCTCCTCGGCGGCCTGCTCGACGGCATCACCGGTTTCGTCGGCCGCTTCCTCCATGGCCGATGCGGCATCTTCCATCTCGTCCTCGGCGGACTCCTCGGACTGGCAGCCGGTCAGCGCCAGCGCGCCTGCGAAGATTGCGATCATCCAGATTTTCATCTCGGAACTCCTTTTGAATTCAACAAGTTGAATCAGCCCATCTACTTTACCACCTTCCGCCCACCTTTCGCACCGGTGCAGCGGCCTTCAAAGACCGTCGAGCGCGGCAGCCAATCGATCGACCTCGCGCTGCTCGGTCGCGAACGAACAGACCAGGCGCGCCAGGTCGTCGTGGCCGGGCCAGACGTGGAACTCGAAGCCATGATCCTTCAGCGCGGCGAGCTTCTCGCCGGACAGCCGCATGAAGACCTCGTTGGCCTCCATGGGCCAGGCCAGAGAGGCCTCGGGATGTTCGCGGATCGCGCGCGCCAGTTGCATGGCGCGGCCGTTGGCCGTCGCTGCCAGGTCCAGCCAGAGGTCGTCCTCGAGCATGGCCAGCAGCTGGGCCGAGACGTAGCGCATCTTCGACAGCAGGTGACCACCGCGCTTGCGCATGCGCTCCATGGCCTCGAGCACCTCGGCGTTCCCGGCCGTCTCTCCGAAAGCCACGATCGCCTCGGCGCAGATCGCGCCATTCTTCGTCGCGCCGAACGAAAGCACGTCGACGCCGGCCTTCCAGGTGACCTCGGCCGGTGTACGGCCCAGGAACGAAACGGCGTTGGCGAAGCGCGCGCCATCCATGTGCAGGGGAAGATCGCGCCCGTGCGCGACCTCGGCCAGCGCGGCGATCTCCTCGGGCCGGTACGACGTCCCGCACTCCGTGGCCTGCGTGATCGACACCACCGATGGCCGGACATTGTGTACGCCGTGTGCACCGGCCGAGTCGATGGCGCGGGCCAGGTCGCCGGGCCGAAGCTTGCCATCGTCGCCGTCGAGCGCAACGAGCTTGGCGCCGTGGGTGTAGAACTCCGGCGCGCCGCCCTCGTCGCAGTGGATGTGCGCGTTGCGATGGCACATCACCGCGCCCCAGCACGGCGAAAAGGCCGAGAGCACGATCGAGTTGGCCGCCGTGCCCGTGGCCAGCGGCAGCACGCGGCAGTCGGTTTCGAAGACCTCGGAGAAGCGTGCGTCCAGCGCCCGGCTCCAGCGGTCTTCGGCATAGGCCGTGGCGAAGCCCTCGTTTGCCTGCTGCAGGGCCTCGAGAATCCTCGGGTGAGCCGGTGCCTCGTTGTCGCTCTTGAAGTTCATGCCTGGCTTCGCGTCCCGGTGTTCGATGCGGATCGACATTCTATCGGGAGGCGGGCCGGTGTCGAGCGACGGTGTGCCGGAGACAGTCGTCTTGCCCTCTTCTGCTAGAGGATGACCGCGAAGACGCGAAGGCGCGAAGGGAAAATCGGAAAACTTCCGAGAGGAAAACCCGAAAAACGCCGATCCTGGGCAGGGGGAGTAGCCCAGGGGCTACGTCCCCCGGGATGGGAATCAGCAAATCTCCGCACCTTCGATCAGCGGTGTAGCCCAAGGGACGCGGCCCTTGGGCTACTTCCCGCGCCCTTTTTCTAGAGACTCTTTTTCTTTGCGTCTTCGCGTCTTCGCGCCTCGGCCCTTGGTTTTTCGGGTCCCGAGGAAAGATCCAGTGGCCGACCGGTGCTATATTTGTCGTCGATTCAACCCCTTGCGCGCATCCCCCCGCCATGATTTCGTCCACCCCCGCACCCGGCCGCGTGCCCGAAGTCCGGATCGGCCCGCACCGCGTCGCGCCGGCACTGGGACTCGCGCCGATGGCCGGGGTGACCGACAAGCCGTTCCGGCTGCTGTGCCGGCGCCTCGGGGCGGGGCTGGCGACGACCGAGATGACGTCGGCCAATCCCGAGCTTCGCGGGTCGCGGAAATCGATGGAGCGTCTCGACCATGCCGGCGAGCCCGGCCCGATCAGCGTCCAGATCGCGGGCACCGAGCCGGAGCAGATGGCGGAGTTCGCGCGATTCAACGTCGCTCACGGCGCGGAGATCATCGACATCAACATGGGCTGCCCGGCCAAGAAGGTCTGCAAGGCCTGGGCCGGGTCGGCCCTGATGCGCGACGAGGACAAGGTGCGCGCGATCCTCGAGGCCGTGGTTGCGGCCGTGGAAGTGCCCGTGACGCTGAAGATGCGCACGGGCTGGGCCGCCGACCGGAAGAACGCGCCCGTGATCGCACGCATCGCCGAGGACGCCGGCATCGCCGCGCTCGCCGTTCACGGGCGCACGCGCGATCAGAAATACCAGGGTATGGCCGAGTACGACACCATCGCCGCGATCGTCGAGCGGTCCTCGATCCCGGTCTGGGCGAACGGCGACGTCGACTCGCCCGAAAAGGCTCGCGACGTACTCGCTCGCACCGGCGCCGACGGGCTGCTGATCGGCCGGGCCGCGCAGGGCAGGCCCTGGATCTTCGAGGAGATCCGGCATTATCTGGCGACCGGCCGGAAGCTGCCCGAGCGGACCCCAGCCGAGGTCGGCGCCATCCTCGTCGAGCATCTCGAGGCGCTGCATGCCTTCTACGGGTCCGACCGCGGCGTTCGCATCGCGCGCAAGCACCTGGGCTGGTACGCGAAGGCCCATCCGGGCAGCCACGCCTTCCTTCGCGAGATCAACCGCGTCACCGACGCCGGCGAGCAATTGCGGCGCACGCGCGAATGGTTCGAGTCGGGCGAGCGGGAAACGGCACGGGCGGCCTGAGATCGGGACGGTCGATGCCCTGCTGTCCATCCGCGGGGACCCGTCCCGCGGGCAACGGATGTTTACCTACGTCGGGCGCGGGACCCGGGCCCGCTGCGACTTCCGGCACTGGGAGCGTAGTCTGAGAGAGGCGATGATCGCCATACATTCCCGGCAGAGAGGCTCCGTTGTGACCAAGTCCGCCCGCTTCTGGAGCTGGATCGCACCTCGCTATTCGCGCAAGCCCATGGCGGATATGGAGTCGTACCGTACGAAGCTCGCGATCACCCAGCGCCATTTCCACCGGGACATGGAAGTGCTGGAACTCGGCTGCGGGACCGGAGGCACGGCCGTCGAGCACGCGCCGCATGTGGCACACATCCGTGCCGTCGACATCTCGCCCCGCATGATCGAGATCGCCAGGAAACGCGCTTCCGAAGCCGGCATCGAAAACGTCGACTTCGAGGTGTCCGACATCGGCGAACTGGAACTCGATGACGAGTCCCAGGACGCGGTCCTGCTTCTCGGCCTCCTCCATCTTGTCGACGATCGCGACCGGCTGCTCCAACGAGTCGCTCACACGCTGAAACCAGGCGGCCTCATCGTGTCCAGCACGGCGTGCATGCGCGACGGCGCGAACTGGATTCGTCCGATGGTCGCGGTCGGCCACGCGCTGGGCCTGTTGCCGATGGTCTGCTTGTTTTCGCGCGAGGAACTGCGCGAATCGATGATTCGGGCAGGTTTCGAGATCGAACACGAATGGCAACCCGAGGGGAAGAACAAGGCCGTGTTCATCATCGCCCGCAAGCCGGATGGCGACGCGACCGGGTAACGGGGCCCGCCTGGGTGCCGGCGACTGTCCGCGGAACGCGCGCGAAAGCGCGGAGGACGAATGGGGTGAATCTCCGAAAACCCATTCGCTCACCCGTCGGTTCGCTCACC
>JAWVZQ010000045.1:0-13786 GCA_033722095.1 Wenzhouxiangellaceae bacterium
ATCGCTTTCGCCCTGGACTACCTGCGATGGACCCAGGTCGTCCCGATGCTGTTCGCCTGGACGTTCCTGGTGCTCATGGTTGCGGCGCTTCTGCTCGCCAATTTCCAGGACCAGTCCTTCGCGCTGCTCGAGCGCGCGATCACCGCCTGGGAGCGCTGGTTCGGCCCCATCGAGCCGGCACCCCCGGCCGACGGATCGGCCACGGAGACCGGAGCCGATGGCAACGGCGTGCTCCGGTTCGGCGACGAGGATCTCGTGCCGCTCGTCGTGCGCGGCTGGGCGCTGCTGGCGCTGGCCGGGTGGATTCTCGGCATGGCCCGGGAGCTGCTGTTCGGGCCGCGAAAGCGCTGGTCGCTGCGCGCCAAGCTCTGGATGGCCGGCGTGCCGGCGGCGATCTGCAGCGGCCTCATGCTCGCGGCCTGGTCGTTCGGCGGCAACACCTTCCACGGGCCGTTCCTGGGATGGCTGGCGATGTTCCTGGGCCTGCCGTTCGCCGTCTGGATCGTCAGCGCCTGGAGTCTGTCCGTCGGCCACGTGCTCGACATCGCCATCCAGCGCCTGCACGGCGGCGGCTCGGTGGCGCTGGGCTCGGAAGCCGAGCGGGAAACGCCCTGAGCCGGAGGTCGAGGCGGAAGCCTGCCGCTCCCGCTGGGGTCCGGCGGCTCAGCCCCGGGGCTCTCCGCCGTGGCCTTCGGGCGCCGGGGCCGCGCCGTTCTTCTGCAGCCATCGCCAGACCCAGCCTCGCTGGTGGTCGATGCCGGTGCGCACGTAGTCCAGGGAATGGTCGTTCTCGAGGGTCGAGCCGACGCGACGCGCCGCCCCGCGGCGCCCGCCGAGCAGCAGGCGGTCGCCGAGTTCCAGTTCACGGTCGTCGGGCGGGCAGAGTTCGTTCTCGTCACCGCGCTTGATGAGCAGGGCCTCGAGCGGAAGCCGCCTCTCCCGGTCCCGAGGATCGGTCAGCAGCATGCCGACCGTGACCGCTTCGCCTCGCTCGATGGCGCGCGCCACGGCCGGCGAACGGTTGGCGCTGATGCGCCCGGCCGTCAGCGCCGGGGGGCGATCGTCCTGGTGCTTCAGCAGGCAGGCCAGCAGGTCGCGCGCCGATTCGTTTCCGGCCTTCAGGAGTTCGTCGATGAAAGGCCCGATCAGCGGCGAAGCGATACGGCCGAGCATGGTCCCGGCCGTGACGGTACTGGGCTGGGCGACGAAGTCGGGCTCGGCGGCCTCGAACAGGTCGTGACTCGAAAGGCCGTTCTCGAGGGCGGCCAGGTAGAGGTCCGGATTCAGCGACTCGGCCGTCACGAGGATGGAAAGATTGTCCGCGTCGTCGCTGGTCGCCGCGACGATGCCGGCGGCCGTGCCGATGCCGGCCTCTTCGAGCGTCTCTGCCTGGGTCCCCGTTCCGCGAATCGTCCCGTCGGGGCGGTCCTCGCGATCGGGGTGCGGGTCGATGAGGCGAGTCTCGATGCCGGCCTCGGTCAGGGTGCGCCAGACCGCCCGGCCGACGCGCCCGAAGCCGCAGACGATCCACGGCCCGCGAGGGAGCTCGAGGTGCTTCGGCAGGGCCGCTCCGGGACCGGAGAGCATCCAGTGGTAGAGGCGGTACAGGTCGGGCTGCTCGAGGGCCAGTCGAAGGCGGCGGCAATACTCGTCGACGGGACTGACGACGTGATCGGTCTCGAACGAGCGCATGTTCTGCGCCACTTCGCGCGAGCCGGCGCGGGCATGGACCGTGACCTTGTGGTTCAGCAGGCGCGCGCTGATCGCGATCTTCAGGTTCGCCTGGTCGTCGCCGGTCACGGCCAGCACGCCGGCGCACCACCGGCTGCGCAGGCCGGCGCTGACGAGATGCTCCGGCATGCGCGCGTCGAGCGCGAATCCCGTCACCGACGCACCGAGGTCCTCGACGGCCAGGGTCTCGATCTTCTCTCGCTTCTGCTCCATGAGCACGACCGGGTGGCCGCGCGCAGTCAGCGCCCGGGTCAGCATGCGCCCGGTGTCGCCGTATCCGCACACGAGGTAGAACGGCTGGCTCATCGCGCGAACGCTGCGCGCCAGCCGTGCCTGGCGGAGCGCGCGCGCATAGACGGGGTCCTGCAGCAGCGAGATGATGGAACCGATCGAGAACAGCCAGGCCACCACCGTCAGGTAGATGCTGGCGATCGTCCACATGCGCTGTGCGGCGGTGAACTCGTAGGGCACTTCGCCGAAGCCGATGGTCGAGCCCGTGTAGCTGACGACGTAGAAGGCCTCGAACAGCGTCATGCGCCACGGGTTGCCCTCGTCGTCGACGCCGGGAACCAGCGTGAAACCCAGCGTGGCGATCGCGTAGGCCGAGATCAGCACGACCAGCGGCACGCGCATGCGCCGGAAGAACAGGAACAGCAGCGACTCGGTCGCCGGCGTGGCCTTGAGGTCGATCACCGGCTGAGGCCGGCCGTCTCCAGGGTCAGCAGCACCACCGAAAGCAGGTTGGCCAGCAGCGCGCCGCCCGAGAGCGAGACGATCGACGCCATGAGTGCCGGCGTCAGGCCGTCCGGGCTCATGTGCGCGCCGACGGCCCAGACGATGGCCGCGGCGATGAGCTGCAGGTCGACGACGAGGCTCGAGGCCAGCAGCACGGCACCCATCTGCGAGCGCTCGCCGAGCTTGAGCACGGTCGCGATGAGGCCGACGACGAGTGCAGCGAACAGTTCGTAGACGTTGTGATGCGCGGGATTGTCGATTTCGCCGAGAAAGAAGCCGAAGTTCAGCGTCAGCGCCAGCAGCACGAAGAAACCGAAGACCACCTTGCCTAGATTCATGGGTGCGTCGCCCCGAATGACCTGTCCGCATTATGCATGCTCGCCGTGCGTGCTTCACCCGACTCCCCGACCCCCGACTTCCGGCGCATGCCGGGCCCCGACCTGCGACCTATAATTCGTACAGGTCCGTCCCAGGCAGTCGACGTGTCCCAACCGGAAGGCTGGTTCAAGCAACTCCTCGCCCGCCGCGTCCCCCAGATCGTCGGCCTGTTCATCGCCGCGACCTGGATGACCGTCGAGATCGGCGAATGGGTGACCGAACGCACCGGACTGCCCGACGCGCTGGTGTTCCACGTCTTCCTGCTGCTCGTCGCACTGCTGCCCAGCGTCGCCGTGCTGGCCTGGAATCACGGCGCTCCCGGCCGGGACCGCTGGCCGCGCTACGAGAAGATCCTCGTACCCGTCAACGTGCTCGCGGCCATCGCGATCGTCGGATTCGTCATCGGCATCGCGCCGCCTGGTACCGACGGCTCGAGTATTTCCAGCGCCGAGGGCGCGATCGTCGAGCGCACCCTCGTCGACGAGACCGGTGAGGCCCGCACGTTCCGCGTGGCCCGCGAGGGTTATCTCCGGCGCGTTGCCGCATTCTTCTGGCCGGCCGACGGCGAGATCGAGGACGACTGGCCGGGCTACGCCATCGCATGGCTGCTCGACGTGCACCTGAGCCGGAATCCGCTCCTGTCGGTACGAAGCCCCTACAAGCTCGACGTGATTCCGAAGCTCCTCGAGGCCGGTTTCCCCGAAGCGCTGGGCGAACCGCTGGCGCTGGATCTGTCGCTGGCGCGTGCCGAGCAGGCCCACCTGCTCGTGCGCGGACGCTGGCAGCGCTCGGAAGACGGTTTCCGCCTCGAGGCCGACGTGCGCGACGTCGAGACGGGTGCGCAACTGGCCGCCCCGGTCGCGATCGGTGCGACGATTTTCGAAGCCGTCTCCAATCTCGCCGCGGAACTGCAGCCGGTGCTGCAGTCGACGAACGAACTTCCCTCCGAGGCACTGGCCGCCGTTTCGCTCGAAGAGGTCGCCACCGGTTCCGTCGAAGCGCTTCAGGCGTTCGTCCAGGGCCTGAACCTGTGGCGCATGGGGCGCGAGTTCGAGGCCGCGCAGGCCCGCCTCGAGCAGGCCGTGGAACTCGACCCGACCTTTGCGCTGGCGTGGCGATGGCTGCAGGAGCTGCGGCGATTCAACGGCGACTTCGAAGGCTCCCTCGACGCCATCACCGAAGCACTGCGCTTCGACTACAAGCTCGATCCGGCCACGCTGTTCCTGCTCAAGGCCAACCAGTACGCGGTGGCCGGCGACTTCGATCGCGCGATGCAGGTGCTCGAGATGTGGACCGAGGTGCACCCCAACAGCTTCGAGGCCTTCGCCCTGCGCGGACAGATGGCGCTCAACAGCGGCGAACTGGACACGGCGCGCCGGATGTTCCTGCGCGCCGACGAGATCGACCCCGACAACGCCTACATCGACCGATTCCTCGCCCGCGCCGAGGAGGCCGCCGGCGACTACGAGGCCGCAGCGGCCCGCCTCGAGGCCTACCTGGCCGCCGAGCCGGACGACGTGGACGCCCGCATGCGCCTAGGCGCCCTGCGTGCACGCGACGGGCAGTTCGAGGCCGCGCGTCAGGCCTACGAGCGCGCCCGTTTCGTGACCGGACAGGACTTCGATCCGCGACTCGGCCTGATGCGTCTCGATGCCCGGGTCGGTGACTACGCGCGCGCGCTCGACCAGATGGAAGCCCTTCGGCGCAGTGCGATCACCGCCGACCAGCGGGCCCGGCTCGCGCTGGAATCCGTACTGGTCCTGCAGGAACTCGGACGCATCGAGGAGGCGCTCGACGTACTGGCACGGGCCGATTCCGACCTTCGCCAGGCCTTTGCCCCGCTGCTCTACGAACAGGTTCGCAGCGAGCGCACCGCCGAGCTGCTGATCGACGTGGGCCGGCTCGACGAGGCCCGCGAACTGCTCGAGGCACAGCGCGAGAGCCTGGGTCCGCCGATCGGCGAGATCATGAACTGGTACCTGCTCCAGGTCCACCTCGAAGGCCGGGACGTCGAGGCCGCCGAGCAGGCCGTCGACAATCTCGCCTGGTTCGAGAAGAACTTCGAGTTCCCCGGTGCGACCGGGCTGCTGATGTGCGCGCGCTCGATCGTTCAGGCCATGCGCGGCGACACCGGGAGCGCCGTCGAGACCATGGAACGCGGCCTCGAAGCCCTTCAGGGCACGCAGATGGTGCTCGAGCCCGCCGGCCAGGAATCCTTCGAGCTGGGCCTGGCGCGAACGCTGATCGCGGACGGGCGGCTCGACCGAGCCCGGCGGCTGCTGGAGGATCTCCTGCGCAGGGCGCCGGGCTCGGGCATGGCCCGCCTGGAACTGGCGCGAAACGAGATGCGCGCCGGTCGCGAGACCCGCGCTCGAGCGCTCATCGAAGAACTCGAGACGCAGTGGCGCATGGCCGACGAGGACTTCGAGCCGCTGCAGGAGGCCCGCCGGATCCGCGCGTCGATCGGCGAGGCCTGAAACCCGCAGCGATCGGTCACCGAGCCGCTTCGTTGCCCCGGCAGACGCGCCAGTGCTTCTCGCCGAGTTCGTCGAGCGCGTCCTGGATCGCCTCGACGCTGCCGGCGGCCAGCACCTCGCGCTGGACCTCTTCCGAGGCCAGGCTGACCCAGCCGTCCCGACCCGCCCGCTTCATCCGGTACAGGCAGGCATCTGCGATCTCCATCGCGTGCTCCCAGTCGGCCGCACCGTCGGGGTCCGCAGGCAGCGTGGAAATCCCGATCGAGCAGGTCAACCGGATCGTCGATCCGTCGGCAAGGGGGAATTCGTGCCCGTGCAGCGCCTTCAGCAATCGAGTGGCGAGTTGCTGCACGGTCTCGAGTGTCGCCATCGGCGAGACGATGAGGAATTCCTCGCCGCCCCAGCGGATGCAGTAGTCGGAGGTGCGCACGGTCGAGCGCAGCAATTCCGAGAACTCCACGAGCACGGCGTCGCCGGCCGAGTGCCCGTGCTCGTCGTTGACGTGCTTGAAGCGGTCGAGGTCGACGAGCGCGAAGCCGGCCGCGCGCGGCTGTCCGTCCTCACGCGCGCGACGCTGCAGGTAGGCGACGTGGCGCGGCAACTGGTGCGCGATGAAGCGCCGGTTCTTGAGACCCGTCAGCGCATCGGACTCGCTGAGCTTCTCGAGCCGCCGGTTGCTGGCGTCGAGCTGCTCGTTGGTCTCGCGGAGCTCGGCCGTTCGCGCGGCAACGAGCTTCTCGAGTTGCCGCTGGCGCCGCCGCAGCAGGCGCGTACGCGTCCAGTAGGCCGCCCCCAGGGCGCCGAGCACGACGAGCAGCACGAGCCAGCGGAACCACGCCTGCTCGTGCACGTAGGGTGGAACGGTCAAGGCCTGGGATGCCGGCTCCGGACTCCAGACACCGGCATTGTTGGTCGCCAGGACCTGGAACGTGTATCGGCCCGCGGGCAGGTTCGTGTAGTTGGCCGAGCGGATCTCCGTGACCTCGCGCCACTCGTCGTCGAACCCGTCGAGCCGGACCCGGAACCGCATGCTGTCGGGGTCGCGGAAACTCAGCGCCGTGAAGCGGAAGCGGACATCGCGCTCGCCGAGCGGCAGCGAGACCGCCTCGGGCCCCGGCTCGAAGCTCGCCGAACGCGTTTCCAGGCCCTGGATCAGCACGTTCGGAGGCGTGCGGTTCGGCTGGATCTGGTCGATCGGCACTTCGATCATGCCGTCCAGCGTCGGCAACCACAGGCGATTGTCGGTGAGCACGCCCTTGGCCGTCCCGGCGCCGTTGCAGCACCGCGAATTCTGGGCGCCCGGATGCCGGCTCCCGTTCGACAGGATCATCGAACCGGTCGTGAGCGTCTGTTCGTCGGCCCTGAAGAGGTCGTCGAGGCGAAGCCGGAACAGGCCCTCGTGGCTCGTGCCCCAGAGCCATCCCTGGTGGACGGCGAGATAGAAGGCCGTGTCCGACGGCAGGCCGCGCGACGGCGGAACGTGGCGCCAGACACGATCGCCGTCGCGAACCAGCAGGCCCTGTTTCAGCGTTCCGGCCACGTATCGTCCCCCGCCGACATCGGCGAGCACCGTGAAGAACCCGTCGCGCGCGACGGCGGGCTCCTCGACGGCGCGCGCGCCGTTCGCATCGAGCCAGTACAGGCCGCGTTCCGTGGCCACCCAGAGTCCGTTGCCCTCGGCCAGCGTGTAGCGCACGCTGAGCCGATCCAGCGGCTCGACGGCCGGAATCGGCTCCGGCTGCAGATTCCGGAGGCGGAACAATCCCTGCTCGGTGCCGACCCAGACCAGGCCCGGCTCGGGCTCGCGCAGGCTGTGAACGGTCACTCCGGCCGGAATGCCCTCGACGAGTTCGGCGCCGTTCGGGGTCCGCACGGCGAGCCCGCCCTCGGTGCCGAGCAGCAGTTCGCCGGCCTGCGTCTCGAGCAGCGTGTAGGCCGAGGGATTCGGCAGATCGTGCGCCTCGACCACGGACCGGAAGCGGCCGTCCGAGAAATGGTCGACGCCGGTCTTCATGCCGACGAAGAGGCCGCCGGCTCTCGCAGGCGTCATGGACCAGACGAACTCGTCGCCGAGGCCCTCGTCCTGGCTCCATTGGTTGTACCAGCCCGGCCAGGCGCGATAGAGGCCTTCCGTCGCGCTGCCGAGCCAGAAGTTGCCCTCGTGGTCTTCGGTCAGCACGAGCACCCACGGAAACCAGCCCAGTTCCGATTCACCGATGACCGCCCAGTCACCGTCGCCGAGCAGACGCAGGATCCGCCCGTAGCTGCTGATCCACAGCGCGCCGCGTCGGTCCACGTAGAGCGTCGATCCGCCCGGAAGCGGCTCGCCGTCCGGGCCGGTCGCGATCTCGAAGCGACCCTCCGTGAACGTCAGCGTGGCGCGGTCGGTCATCACCCAGAGACGCCCGCCGTGCCAGGCCAGCGAATCGATCGACTGATCGGAATACGAGGCGGGCATCGGCCAGGTCTCGATCTCCGCGCCGTCGACGAATCGCACGAGCTGGCCTCGGCTGCCGGCGTAGAGGTCGTCGCCCACGGCCGTGACGCTGAGAATCTGCAGGCCCGGCAGCAGATGCGTGGAGCGGCCGTCCGGGCGCAGGATCGGCAGCCCGGGAGCAGCCGCGGCCACGCTGCCGTCGACGCGCTCGGCGAATCCGAGCACGGGGCCGTCGAATTCCTCGCCGAGATCGGTGAACGCGCCGTCGGCGAAGATGCTGACGCCCGAGTGCGTGCCGATCCAGAGCCGGTCCTCGGAATCGCGGAACAGGGCATGGATGTAGTCGCCGGCCAGGCCCGGCGTGGTGGCCTTCACGAAGGTCTCGTAGCGCACGCCGTCGAATCGCGCGAGCCCGACCTGCGTCCCGACCCAGAGGTAGCCCTGCGGACCCTGCTCCAGCGCGCTGACATGGCTCTGCGGGAGCCCTTCCTGGATCGTCCAGCCGCGCGTCTCCCAGAACCGGAAGGGCTTGTCGTACTGCGCCTGCAGCCATCCGCTGGCGGTCAGCAATGCCGCCGCGCAAAGCAGCGGTTTCGCGATCGAAACGGTCGAGCAGCGCAGGCGGCGAGCGAGGATCACGATGCGGCGACGGCCCGGACGGATGGGACTGCCCGAAACAGTACCAGATCATCACCGCGCCAACGCGGCAGCACGAGGTGCGGCCGGCGGGCCTGGTTCAGTCGCCGTGTCTCCAGGACAGGGCCACGTGGACGGTGCGACCCGGCGCCGGCTCGAAGTAGCGGCCGCCGAAGGCATTGACGCGAACGTTGTCGATGCTGCGCCGGTCGAAGAGATTCTCGACGCCGGCCTGCAGCCCCAAGCGACCGACGCCGAACGCCCACTCGCGACCCGCGCGCAGGTCGACGAGCGCGGTACCGGGCGCCGAGGCGGTATTGGCGTTGTCGGCGACGATCTCGTCGCGGGCCGTCACCGTCAGGCCGGCGAACAGGCCGGCCGGCCCTTGCCAGGAAAGGTCCGTGAAGCCGCGCAGTTCGGGCACGCCGGGCAGGCGATTGCCCGAGAAGTCGCCGTCGGGGGTGACGAACCGGTCGAAGCGGAAATCCGACCAGGCCGCGCCCGCCCGCAGTTCCAATCCGTCCGAGGGCGTGGCGACGAGCATCGCCTCGACGCCTTCGCGCGTCGATCGTCCGGCGTTGCGGAAGAAGTCGCGCCCCGTGCCGGAGAAGCCCGGCACTTCGAAGCTCGTGATCGCATCGTCGATGTCCGCGCGGAACGCGGCCACCTCCCAGCGCCCGCCGTCGAACGAACCGCGCGCGCCGAGTTCGAGGCTGCGGGCCCGCTGGGGGTCGAGGTCGCGATTGAAGCCGCCGCCCGAACCCGGGTCCTCGGGATTGGCCAGTTCGGTCGTCGTCGGGGTCTGGAAGGCGGTTCCGAGGTTCGCGAACAGCGCCAGGCCCGGGCGCGGCCGCCAGACCAGCCCGGCCATGGGACTGGCTTCCTCCCACGTCCGGTCACCGGACTGGTCGCCGTCGGCGACGAAACGGTCGTCGACGTCGAGAATGACGCGGTCCAGGCGCAGGCCGACCATCGCCGTCCAAGCGGCCGCCAGTTCGATCCGTGCCTGGCCGTAGACGCCGGCCGAGCGGACGCGCTCGCGCTGCTCGAGGACCAGCGCCCCGCGGCGACCCGACAGGTTGTCGTAACGGCGCCGGTCGTCGCGCTGGTGGCGCAGGTCGATGCCGGCGGTGAGGACGACGCTGCGCGAGGTCAGCGCCAGGCCCTGCTCGTAGCGCGCGTCGAGGCCCGCGAAGCGCCGGTCGAACTCGACCTGGCCGCCGTCCCGGAACGGGAGCCGGTTCTCGAAGTCGCGCTCCAGGCCGAATGCCGTCAGCGCGATCCTTCGCTGCGCATCGAACTCGTGCTCCAGCGTCGTGCCGGCGCGCCATTGCTCGAGCGACTCGCCGGCATCGAAGGCGACGTTCGCATCGCGGGCGGCGCGCGGCATCCGTGCCGCCTGCTCGGCCGTCACGCCGCCGGCATCGAGTTCCTCCGGGGCGTCGAACCAGCCGACGGAGGCCGTCCAGCGCGTATCCGGCCCCGGCGTCCAGTCCAGCCGGCTGCCGACGCGCCGCTGCAGGACCTCGGCGTGCCGCCGGAAGCCGTCCTGCTCGAACCGGGCCGCGTCGAGGCTCCACGCCAGGGTCTCGCTGCCGGCCGACACCCCGGCGCGGCTGTTCGATCGGCCGTGGCTGCCGAAGGCCTGGCGAGCGTGCGCGGTTCCGCCGGGCTGCGGGCCGCGCGTCGTGATCCGGATGACGCCGCCCGCCGCGTTGCCGTAGAGCGCCGAGACCGGGCCGCGCAGGATCTCGATGCGCTCGACGTCGCCGAGGTCGATGGCGTCGACCTGGGCCTGGCCGTCGGGCAGCGTCACCGGAATCCCGTCGACGATGATGGCCACTCCGCGGATGCCGAAGCTGGCCCGAGCCCCGAAGCCGCGCAGCGCGATGCGCGCGTCCTGGGCGAAGTTTCCGGCGTTCTGGACGAACAGGCCCGGCACGAGCTGCAGGGCATCGGCCAGCGTCACGATGTCGCGCCCGCGGCGCAGCGCCTCGCCGTCGATGACGGTCACGGCCGCGGGCAACTCCGAAAGCGCGACCGTTGCACGCGCGGCGCGGACCTCGAGCGGCTCGAGTTCCAGGCCCTCCTGCGCAGGGGCAAGCGTGGCAGGCAGCGAGACGGCCAGCACGACCAGCCATCGGACGATGCCGCGCAGCGCGTCGGGTCGGTGCTTCGGGGGAACCATGGGCGGCGAGTGTAGCCCCGCGGCGCGAACGCCGCGGTACGACCTAGCGCCAGTCACCGGCGCATTCGACGAGGTAGTCGACGAAGGCCCGTGTCTTGGCGGGCAGATCCTCGCGCGACGGGAACACGGCGGCCAGCGTGACGGACACGGCCGGACGGTCCGGCCACAGTGCCTCGAGCCGTCCGCCGGCCAGCGCATCGGCCACGAACAGCCGCGGCAGGCGCGCGATGCCGGCCCCGTCGATGGCCGCGCGTCGCAGCACGTGGTCGCTGTCGGTGCGCAGCCCGCCGCGCACGGCCACGCGCGTCGGCGTCCCGTCTGAGTCCGGAAGGGTCCAGATGTCGGGCCGCTCTGCCAGGCTGTAGAGCAGGCAGCGATGATCGGCCAGGTCGTCGGGTCGCCGCGGGCGACCGAAGCGCTCGAGGTATCCGGGTGCCGCGCAGAGCACGAGCGGAATCTCGGCCAGCGGGCGGATGACCAGCGCCGAGTCGCGCGGCGCGGCGATGCGGATGGCGACATCGAATCGTTCCTCCACGAGATCGACGAAGCGATTCGAGTGGACGATCTCCAGCGTGACGTCGGGACAGCGCTCGAGGAATCCGGCAATGCGCGGCGCCAGCAGCTCTCCGCCGAAGAACGTCGGCGCGCTGACACGCAGCCGGCCGCGCGGCCGGTCCGCCTGCTCGGCGACCTCCCGATCGGCACGCGCCAGTTCGTCGAGCGCGCGCGAGACGCGCCGGAAGTAGGCCTCGCCGGCCTCGGTCAGCGTCTGGCGCCGGGTCGTGCGGTTCAGCAGGCGAACCCCGAGCCGGCGCTCGAGGCGCGAGACATACTTGCTGACGGCGCTCTTCGAAAGCTCCAGCGATTCGGCCGCGGCCGTGAAGCTGCCGTGTTCGACGACGCTGCGGAAGGCCTGGACCTCGCCGACGGGCGCCCCGCCGGCTCGCGAATCACTGTTTCCCATGGGAAACGATCATATTCCATTTGCCCCCTCGATCGCGCTGGCGCGAACAATTAGGCTTGTTTTCGTCACGCGGGACGGATGGGCCGTCCCGGCTCGTCTACCCGATCGGAGTGTCACATGAACCGTCAATCGCAGATCGAAACCGCCACGCTGATCCTGCGCATCGCGCTCGGCGTGATGTTCCTGGCCCACGGCCTGGTCCTGAAGTTCTTCACGTTCGGACTCGAAGGCACGGCCGGGTTCTTCGAATCCATCGGCTACCCGGCCTGGACGGCGTACCTCGTCTTCGCGCTCGAAACGCTGGGCGGCATCGCGCTGATCCTCGGGATCGGCACGCGCATGGTCTCGGCCATCCTGATCCCGATCCTCGTCGGCGCCGCCTGGGTGCACGTCGGCAACGGCTGGGTGTTCAGCGCCGAGGGCGGGGGCTGGGAATACCCCGTCTACCTCGTGGTGCTGGCCGTCGTGCAGGTGCTGCTCGGGTCGGGACCCGCTTCGCTGGACCGCAAGCTGGGCCGCGAAGCGGCACCGGTCATCCGCTGAGCGATCGATCCGGTATCCGGTGTCGGCCCGGCCCTGCCGGGCCGACGGATCCGGAATCACGCAGGCTCAGTTTCCGGTCCGTTCGTAGCGGATCAGCTCGGCGCCATCCGGCGCCTCGAAGCGCATCGGCGGGCAGTCGCCTTCGACGCACTCGCCGAGCCCGACTTCGATGACCGGACCTTCGCCGGTGGTCTGGCGCCGGCACGGGTCGAACGACGCGAGTGTGACCTCGAGCTGCATCAGCCCGTCGTCTCGCCGTGTCGGGCGCGGGTCACGCTCGGGGCGCGGCAACGGCAATGCTCCGCTGCTGGAAAGCATCGGCGAGCCGACCACCTCGATGGAGACCTCGCGGGCATGCGCGGACACTTCGGGCGGATAGATATAGCGGTAGCCGGCCTTGCAGGACACGTCCGGATCGCTGGCCACACCGCCCAGTTCCTCGAAGAACTTCAGCACGACGACCGACTCGTCGAGCGTCTCGGGCTCGGGAGCCGTGGCACAACCCGCCAGGAGCGCAACGGCGGCAGCGTGGATCAGCAGGGGTTTCGTATCGGGGGTTCTCATCGAATCTCCTTGGAGTCGTGTCAGTCGAGTTCGACGACTCGCTCATCGCCGGGGGCCACGTCGACCTCCTCGACTACGTCCCCCTCGGCGAGTTCGACGACGACGGTGTAGGCGCCGGGCGGGACTTCGACCGGCCCGGCGCCGACGAAGCCCTCGGCCACGATCTCGCCGGCCGCGTCGGTGACGCGGAACGGGATGCGCAGCGCCTGGCGCATGGCCTGCTCGAGTTCGCCGGCCTCGCCGGCGTCGAGATAGTCCCCGCCGCCGAGCTCGGCCCAGTCGCTGAACTGCCGCTTCAGGTCGACGTCGTCGATGGCGAAGCCGACGATGTTGACGCGCACGTCGACCCCGGCCTCGGCCAGCCCGCGGATCGCCTCGGCCGGATCGCCGTCGCAGGTCTCCTCGCCGTCGGTGAGCAGGATCACGAGCCGCTTGCCGCTGGCGCCGGACAGGTCCGAGGCCACGGCCGCGAGCGATTCGGCAATCGGCGTCTTCGCCAGGTTGATCGCCTGGACGGCCTGCACCTGGTCGAGGAACGCGGCCTTGTCGAGCGGGGCCAGCGGCACCTCCAGGTCGGTCCGGCAGACGCCGGCCTCGCGATGACCGTAGACGCGAAGCGCGACCGGGATGCCGGCCGGCAGCGTCTCCTCGACCGTGCGCCGGATCGCCTGCTTCGCGATCTCGATGCGGCGCTGGCCGTCCATGCGCTTCAGCATGCTGCCCGAGGCGTCGAGGATGATTTCCACGGCACCGCGCGCTTCGGGCGTGACGCCGCCCTCTCCGGCCTCCACGGCGATGGTTGCCGGAGACGGGTCCTCGACGGTCTCGAACGCCACCTCGACCTCGAAGTCCACGGGTCGCTTCAACCAGGCCACGGCGCGGTCGAAGCCCGTCGCCAGCGCGCCGAGGCCCGTGATGTACTCGAAGTGCCCCCCGCGCACCTGCGCCCAGTCCTGCATGAGGTCGAGTTCGGCGTAGGGGTCCCCGCCGAACGCGCCTTCCGAAGTCAGCTTCATGGCGAATACCTGCGGACGCCCTTCGCGTAGCGACGGCCACAGCTCCACGTCGGTACTCGTGGCCGCGTCGGTCAGCAACAGCACGGCCTTCTTGCCGGGTCGACCCGTCAAGGTGCG
>JAWVZQ010000046.1:0-13405 GCA_033722095.1 Wenzhouxiangellaceae bacterium
CGGACCTTTCCACGCAAGGGCTGACGGCATCCTTGCGGTGCTCGGGATCCTCATCAACGGAGACGAACTCTCCCGATGGACGTAGCCCTCGGGCTACTGAATCCCGCGCTTGTCGGAGTAGCCCGGGGGCCACGTCCCTTGGGTGAGCGGTCGGAGACCGCGAGTGGCTTGTCGATCGGGGCACCGTTCTCCCGCGCGGAGCTGCGTCCGTCCCCACCCCGCCGACCCCGGTCGCTGGGTGACACGGGACACGACCCGAAACTCTCGGTCTCGAAGCTTCGTTCGCGAACGATTCGCCGGAAGCGGGTCCGCGCCGGGCTGCGCCGGCGAGTACACTGCGCGGTCTGCGAACGCGCGCCGCACGTCCTGTGTGGCTGCAAGGACTGCGAAGGACCGAGATGGCACGGAACAAGGCGAAGGAAAGAAACGAGGACTCGATGGCCGCGAAGGCCGACCGGCACGTGCTCTACGAGGTCAGCGTGCAGGACACGGAGACCGAACTGGAATTCGTTTCCGAGACCTTCGAGGAACTCGCGGGCCGGCCGCTGAAGACGCTGCGCGAAGACTTCTGCGGCACGGCCAACACGGCCTGCGCCTGGGTCGCGGCCGGCGACGACCACGAGGCCATCGGCGTCGATCTCGACGAGGCCACGTTGCGGTGGGGGCAGGAGCACCATGTCGCGTCGCTGGACGCCGCGGCCCGCGAGCGGCTCGAGCTCGTGCACGGCGACGTCCTGCGCGTCGATACGCGCCGCGTCGACGCCGTGCTGGCCATGAACTTCAGCTACTACCTGTTCACGACGCGTCCGCTGCTGCGCGACTACTTCCGTGCCGCGCGCGATGCGCTCGTCGACGACGGCGTCCTGTTCCTCGATGCCTTCGGCGGCTACGAGGCCCACCAGGAACTCGAGGAACGCACCGAGCACGACGAGTTCACCTACGTCTGGGACCAGGCCGCGTTCAACCCCATCAACCAGCACATGACGTGCCGGATCCACTTCGAGTTTCCCGACGGATCCGAGCTCCGGGATGCATTCGAGTACCACTGGCGCCTCTGGACGCTGCCGGAGATCCGCGAACTGCTGCTCGAGGCGGGATTCTCCTCGGCGACGGTCTACTGGGAAGGCACCGACGAGGAAACCGGGGAGGGCGACGGCATCTATACGCCGAGCGAGGTCGGCGACGCCGACGCGGGCTGGATCAGCTACATCGTCGCGCGGCGCTGAAGCGAGCACCGCCCGCGATGGCGGGCGGCGGCACGGTGGGTCCGGATCAGAGCGTGAAGATCCCGCTCAGCCACTCGTCCACGTCGGCGTACTCGTCGGGGCTGGCCTCGACGAACTCGTCGACGTCGAGCTCGAACAGCGCGCTGTGGTAGTCGGCGTTCTCGTCGAGCGAAGTCATGGCCTCGATGAGGGTCCGGCGCACGTCGTCGGGAATGTCGGGCGAGGCCGAAAGCGTCAGGCCCGGCAGTTCCGGCGAAGTCTCGATGACGTAGAGGTTCGGGTAGCGGACGGCGAGTTCGTCGGGAACGATGGCCGCATCGGCTTCTCCCGAGAACACGATCTCCACTGCGTCGAGCCACGAGGCGGCGTTCGACAGGATGGCCGGCTGCTGCAGCGGGTTCGAGAACCAGTTGGCCAGCACCATGTAGCCGAGACTCGGTGAAGGCATGCTCGAGATGCGTCGCCCGACGAAATCCTCGAGGGAATCGTCGGCGAACTGGCCCATCGTCAGCAGGGAAAAGGTCTTCGGAGCGACCGGCCGGACCAACGGCATGTAGCCGAACTCGTCCATGCGCCAGGCCGCGATGTGGGCGTCTTCGAGGATCAGCGGCGCCGACCGATTGCGGCGCGCGTCGAGCCAGTAGCGATGGAAGTTCCGCGTCACCACGAGCTCGAATTCCAGCGGGGTGGTCGCGTTCAGGTAGTCCACGAGGGGCTGGTAGACGAGCCGAGCCTGGTCGGGCGGGTAGGTCGGATGGACGAGCAGTTCGATCGGACCGGTCAGCGACTGCACCGTGACCTCGGGCTGCGGTTCGGCTTCGACGTCCTCGGGGTCCGGAATGACATCGTCGATGGCCTCGTCGATGACAGGCTCCTCGGCCGCGGAATCGTCCTGGGCGCCGGCGAAGGGAATCATCGCCAGCGCAAGAATCAGGATCGACAGGAACGCGAACGGACGCCAGGCCGAACGCGGGAAACGAGGCTCTACCCCGATAGTGTCGTTCATGAACGTTTCCCTGCAAGTGGTTGACAGAAAAGGCATCTTGAATGGATGCAATTCACGTTCCGGATGCTAGCACAGCATGATCGATCTCTAGGACCACGCCGGACGACGCGCGGTGCCGCACGGTTTCCCCCGAAGCGCTTTCGGCCGGAACGACGGCGAGGCCCAATGTCCGACCTTTCTCGGACTCGCCGACCGCATAGAGCACCGTCCCGGCACCGTGAACCGTGACCAGTTCCTCGCCGGGTTCCGGCGGCGGTCCGCCGTCGAGGCTGAACAGTGCGGCGCGCCGCGTGACCCGGCCCCGATAGTGCACGCGGGCGACGATCTCCTGGCCCGGGTAGCAGCCCTTGCGGAAGCTGATGCCGCCGAGCGCATCCAGGCCGAGCATCTGGGGCAGGAACCGTCCCGAGGTCGCCGGGAGGATCCACGGCAGCATGTGCCGCAGATCGTCGCCGGTCCACCGGGTCATCGAAGCGGCATCCCCGGGTCCGCGCTCGTCGCCTTCGCGATCGATGTCGCGATCGACGCCGCGGCCGCCGGGCGCCGTCCAGGCCGTCCCGCTGTCGTCGTCGGCCAGGCGTGCCGGACCGCCGGACGTCACCTCGGCGTCGCGGCCGATCGTGAACATCGACATCCTGCGCTGCACGTCCGCGGAGACGGCGGCCGGCAACATCAAGGTCACGTGCCCTTCGCTGCCGGCGATCATCATGAATGCCAGGACCCGTCCCGACGGATCGCACCACGCCGCCGGAATCAGGCGGCGCGGATCGAGATCGGCCAGGTCGCAGGTCAGCTGCGACTGCAGAAAGGCGACGGCGTCATCGCCGCGCACGTCGAGCAGGGCGAAGGGTCCGGGCATCGAGGTCACGGTGTGGTCACATTCCATGACGGTGGGAAGTTAAACTACTGACATGAGGAATGCATCGAAAGTTTCCGGCGGCGAGCGCGTTCGCGCCTCCCGCCCGGAGGACGTCGATCGCGCACCCGAGCAGGGTCCCGGGCACGACGTCGAAGGGTCCGGAAAGTCCGAGCGGCCGCGCGAGATCGGCGGTCGGCCGGGTCCCGATCCCACGCGATACGGCGACTGGGAGAAGAACGGGCGCTGCATCGATTTCTGAACACCTCCGTGGCCGGTCGTCGACCCGTGCCCGAACCATGGAATCCACGAGCCTGACTGGAACGCATCATGACTTCTGATCAACGTCCGCTCTCTCCGCACCTGCAGGTCTATCGGCCCCAATGGTCGTCGGTGCTCTCGATCCTGCACCGCATCACCGGTGCGGCGATCAGCGTCGGCCTCGTCCTCGTCGTCTGGTGGCTGACCGCCCTGGCTTCCGGACCCGAGGCGTTTTCCACGGCCATGGGCTGGCTCACCCACCCGATCTCGCTCGTCGTGCTCGCCGCCGCGTCGTGGGCACTGTTCTATCACCTGTTCAACGGCATCCGGCACCTCGTCTGGGACGCCGGCATGCTGCTCGACGTCCCGTCGGCCCGCCGTTCGGGCTGGATCGTCGTCGCGCTGTCTCTGTTCGTGACCGCCGTGGTCTGGGGGGTGGCGCTGTGAAATCCCTGCGACATCCCATCGCGCGGGCCCGGAACCTCGGCTCTGCAGGCAGCGGCGTCGAGCACTGGTGGTCGCAGCGGTTCTCTTCGATCCTGCTGGTACCGCTCGTGGCCTGGCTCGTCTGGGCGCTGCTCGCGCTGCCGGGCGCCGACTACGCCGCCGCGCACGAATGGCTGGCACGCCCGTGGAATGCCGGCATGGCGATCCTGTTCGTCGGCGCCTCGTTCTACCACGCGCGCCTGGGCCTGCAGGTCATCATCGAGGACTACGTGCACCACCGCGCCACCGAGGTGGCGATGCAGGTGCTCGTGGCCATCGCCGCGCTCGTCGGCGCGCTGATCTCCATCCTCGCCGTGCTGCGCGTCGCGCTGGTCGGCTGAACCCAGAATCGACAGGATGTCCGTGAGCTACGAAATCGAGAAGCACGAATACGACGTCGTCGTCGTCGGCGCCGGCGGCGCCGGCCTGCGCGCGACGATGGGCCTGGCCGCCACCGGGCTGAGCACCGCCTGCGTGACCAAGGTCTTCCCGACCCGCTCGCACACCGTGGCGGCCCAGGGCGGCATGAGCGCCGCGCTCGGCAACATGGGCGAGGACGACTGGCGCTGGCACATGTACGACACGATCAAGGGCTCGGACTGGCTCGGCGACCAGGACGCCATCGAGTACATGTGCCGCGAGGCCATTCCCTCGGTCATCGAGCTCGAACACTTCGGCGTGCCGTTCTCGCGCACCGAGAAGGGCAAGATCTATCAGCGGCCGTTCGGCGGCATGACCACGCACTTCGGCGAGGGCACGGCCCAGCGCACCTGCGCCGCCGCCGACCGGACGGGCCACGCGATCCTGCACACGCTCTACCAGCAGTCGCTGAAGCACGACGCGCAGTTCTTCATCGAGTACTTCGCCATCGATCTGCTCATGGACGACGGCGTCTGCCGTGGCGTGCTGGCCTGGGACCTGTCGACGGGCAAGCTCCACCTGTTCCGGGCCCACGCCGTCATCCTGGCCACGGGCGGCTACGGCCGCTGCTACATGTCGGCGACCTCGGCCCACACCTGCACGGGTGACGGCGGCGGCATGGTGCTGCGCGCCGGCCTGCCGCTGCAGGACATGGAATTCGTCCAGTTCCATCCGACGGGCATCTACGGTGCCGGCTGCCTCATCACCGAGGGCGTGCGCGGCGAGGGGGGCTACCTCACCAACTCCGAGGGCGAGCGCTTCATGGAACGCTACGCGCCCAACGCGAAGGACCTGGCATCGCGCGACGTGGTCTCGCGTTCCATGACCATCGAGATCCGCGAGGGCCGTGGAGTGGGCAAGGACAAGGATCACATCCACCTGAACCTGCAGCACCTGGGCAAGGACGTCATCGAGGAGCGCCTGCCCGGCATCGCCGAGACGGCGCGGATCTTCGCCGGCGTCGACGTGGCCAAGGACCCGATCCCGGTGCTGCCCACGGTCCACTACAACATGGGCGGCATCCCGACGAACCATCACGGCGAGGTCGTCACGCTGAAGGACGGCGACCCGGATTCGGTCGTGCCGGGCCTGTACGCGATCGGCGAGGCCGGCTGCATCTCGGTCCATGGCGCCAACCGCCTCGGCTCGAACTCGCTGCTGGATCTCATCGTGTTCGGACGCGCCGTCGCCAACCGCTGCGCCGAGACCATGGAGCCGAACGCGTCGCACAAGTCGGTTTCGTCCGAACTCGTCGACGGGCTGGTCGGAGAGTTCGACCGCATCCGTCACGCCAAGGGCTCGTCGCCGACGGCCGAGATCCGCGACCGCATGCAGAAGGTGATGCAGGACGACGCCGCGGTGTTCCGTACCGACGAGACCCTGGCCGAAGGCATGGAGAAGATCGGCAAGGTCCACGAATCGTTCGCCGATGTCGACGTCAAGGACCGCTCGATGGTCTGGAACTCCGACCTCGTGGAGACGCTGGAACTGCGCAACATGCTCGGCAATGCCGTCACGACCATGGCTGCGGCCGGCAACCGCAAGGAAAGCCGCGGCGCGCACGCCCACGAGGACCATCCCGATCGCGACGACGAAAACTGGATGAAGCACTCGCTGATCTGGATGGACGATGCCGGCAAGACCGACATCGACTACCGGCCGGTGCACATGTACACCCTGACCGACGACGTCGACGTCATTCCGCCGAAGAAGCGGACCTACTGACGCCGCACCGCGCGAGCGAAACGAACCCGGGAAACGAATCGATCATGGCTCAATTCCGACTGCCCAAGAACTCCCGCATCCGCAAGGGCCGCCACTTCGAGGCGGCCGACGGGGCGGAGAACGTCAAGACCTTCCACATCTATCGTTACGATCCCGACAGCGGCGAGAATCCGCGCATCGACCGCTACGACCTGGACCTCGACGCCTGCGGTCCGATGCTGCTGGACGCGCTGATCACGATCAAGAACGAGATGGATCCGACGCTGACGTTCCGCCGCTCGTGCCGCGAGGGCATCTGCGGGTCGTGCGCGTTCAACATCAACGGCGTCAACACGCTGGCCTGCACGACGAGCATCGATGACGTCAAGGGCGACGTGAAGATCTATCCGCTGCCGCACCTGCCGGTCATCAAGGACCTCGTCCCCGACCTGACGCACTTCTACGCGCAGTACGCGGCCATCCAGCCCTGGATCCGCACGCAGAGCCCGCCGCCCCCCGACAAGGAGCGGCTGCAGTCGCCCGAAGACCGGGAGAAGCTCGACGGCCTCTACGAGTGCATCCTCTGCGCCTGCTGCTCGACCTCGTGCCCGAGCTACTGGTGGAACGGCGACCGCTACCTCGGTCCGGCCGTGCTGCTGCAGGCCTACCGCTGGCTGGCCGACTCGCGCGACGAGGCCACCGGCGAGCGGCTGGATTCGCTCGAGGATCCGTTCAAGCTCTATCGCTGCCACACGATCATGAACTGTGCGCAGACCTGCCCCAAGGGACTGAACCCGGCGAAGGCCATCGCCGAGATCAAGAAGATGATGATCGAGCGCCGCGGCGTCTGATCCGCGGCGGTCGGTAACCCGGAGCCCGCCATGCCCGCCGACCACGCCATCCTGCTTCCGCTGCTCGCCATGGTCGCGCTGACCTTCGCGGCCGGCATCCGCATGTACCTCGCGCGCGTTTCCGAGATGAAGCGTCGCCGCATCCATCCCGAGAAAGTCCGTACGCGCGCCGAGCTGGCCGGCCAGCTGACCGACACGCGCGCCTCGGACCACTGGATGAACCTGTTCGAGCTGCCGGTGCTGTTCTATGTCGGCGTGCTCGTGGCCTGGGCCATCGGCGCCGGATCGGGCTGGATTCTCGGCCTGGCCTGGGCTTTCGTCGCCACCCGCGTCGTCCACACGCTGATCCAGCTGACCGTCAACCGCGTCATGTGGCGCTTCTACGCGTTCATCGCCGGCTTCGTCGTGCTGCTCGGCATGTGGATGCTGCTGGCCGTCGAACTGCTGTCGCTGCCGTGACCGACGCCGAGCGTTCGCGACTCCGCTGGCGCTGCCGGCGCGGGATGCGCGAACTCGACGTCGTCCTCTCCGACTGGCTGGAGCGCGAGTGGCCCGACGCCGATGCCGACCGGCGCGCGGCCTTCGACCGGCTGCTCGACTGCGAGGACGATCGGCTCTGGGACTGGTTCACCGGACGAGAAGTCCCCGGCGATCCCGAACTCGCCGACATGGTTGCGCGGATCGGCGCGCTGCGCGGGACGTGACCGAAACGGGCGGCGACGCCCCCATCGTCGCGGCGCCGGGCAGGGTCCGACGTGCGCTCCTCGCGGTGGTGGGCGCTCTCGGAATCCTCGCCGCCTGGAGCAGCGCCATTCCCTGGATCGCGTTCGTCGGCCTTTCGTGCGCAGTGCTCGTCGGTGTCGCACTGGCGTGGCGCGGCCGGTCGGCCCGCTGGCGGCTGCGCATCCTGCCGGAGGGGCGGTTCCTGATGCGCTGCGGGCCGGACGAGCGGATCGAGAATGTCCCCGAGGCGCTGTTCTGCGCGCCGTTCTTCGTGTCGTTCCGCTTGCGCGACGCGCGCGGCCGCGGCCGCACCTTCACGGCATTCTCGGACGAACTGGATCCCGATGCGCTGCGACGCCTGCTGGCCCGGCTCCGGCTCGGAGGCTCCGACGGGCCGGGCGCGCGCTCGGGCATTGGTTAGAATCGCGCCATGTCCGATGCCTCCCCGACCGGTCGCGATGCGGCCCCCGACACGCAGCCCGATCGGCGCGGCTCCGCGATTGTCGCCACAATCGTCGACCTGCTGTTCCCGCTCTGGCAGTGGCTCGTGCTCGTGCCGGTCATGGTCGTCGCCACCGTCGTCGCGGCGCCGATCGCCATCGTCGCCTCCCTGTTCGGAGCGCAGCGCTTCGCGAACCTGCACGTCGCGGCCCGCTGGGCGCGGCTCATCGCCTACCTGACCCCGATGCGCATCGAGATCGAGGGCCGCGAGCACCTCGAGGAACACGATCGCGTCGTCGTCGTGGCCAATCACCAGAGTCAGTACGACATCCCGCTCATCTACGGCTTCATCGGGCTGGACCTGCGCTGGGTCATGAAGGCCGAGTTGCGGAAGATCCCGCTCGTCGCCCAGGGTTGCCGCGCGATCGGCCACATCTTCATCGATCGCGGCAATCCCGACCAGGCACGCGAGGCCATCAACGAGGCCGTCGCACGCCTGCCCGAGGGGACCGGCGTGCTGTTCTTCCCCGAGGGCACGCGCAGCCGCTCCGGCGAGCTGCTCAAGTTCCGGAAGGGGGCGTTCCGCGTCGCGGCGGATCGCGGCATCCCGGTGCTGCCCGTCACCGTCACGGGCACGCGCGACCTGTTGCGGCCGGGCTCGCTGCGCATCCGTCCGGGCCGGGCCCGGATGATCATCCATCCGCCGGTCGAGCCGCCCGACGAGCGCTCGGTCGAGGTCCGCACGCGCTGGCTTTCGCGCCGGGCGCGAGCATGCATCCAGCACGGGCTCGAGCACGGGAGCCCGGCGCCGCGGAGCGACGATGCGGATTGACGTTCCGGATCCGGATTACACGGCGTCGAAGCGCTCGGGCGCGAACTTCGTGCTCGCCTTCAAGCTGTCGGTGGCCTTCCTCGTCGTCACCTGGTCGGTGTTCCTGTTCGACCAGATGCTCGATCTCGGTCTCGTGCGCTTCGGGCTGCGTCCTCGTGACCCGGTGGGTCTTCTCGGTCTCGTCACCACACCGCTGCTGCACTTCGACCTGAGGCATATCGGCTCGAACACGCTGCCGCTTCTAGTCGGCGGCACGACGATGCTGTTCCTCTACCCGAACTCCGCGCTGCGCGCGCTCCCGATCATCTTCTTCGGCTCGGCGCTGCTGACCTGGCTGTTCGCGCGCGACAGCATCCACATCGGCGCGAGCGGCGTGATCTACGGGATCCTCGGTTTCGTGTTCGTCTCGGGCGTGATCCGCCGCGACCTGCGCAGCATCTGTGCGGCCATGCTGGTCTGGTTCCTCTACGGCTCGATGGTCTGGGGCATCCTGCCCTCGGTTCCGAACGTCAGTTGGGAACTCCACGCCAGCGGCCTGCTGCTCGGCGTCGTCACGGCCGTGGGCTTCGCGGGCTGGGATCGCCCGCCGATGAAGCGCTACGATTGGGAAGACGAGCGGGAAGACGAGCGGGAAAACGAGCCCGACGCGGACTTCGAGTACGAGGCGAGCTTGCGATCCGGGGAGAAAAGGCCCTGGCAGCGAGACGTTCCGCCGCCGAGCGACGACGGGTGGCCGCGATGACGACGCTGCACGTGGTCGGCTGCGGGCGCGTGGCCGGGGCGCTGTGCCGGCTCTGGGCCGAAAAGGGCACCTTCGAGATCGGCACCATCGTCAACCGGACCCTCGACAGCGCGCGCGATGCCGTGGATTTCGTGGGGCAGGGCGAGGCCCGCGATTCCCTGCCCGCCCCCGGCGGCGGCGACTGGCTCGTGCTGGGCGTGCCCGACGGAGAGATCGAGGGCGTCGCCGCGTCGCTGCGCGATGCCGGTCACCGTTATGCCGTGGCCTTCCACCTCTCGGGGGCCGAACCGGCACGCGTGCTCGACGGACTCGCTGCCGAAGTGGTCTCGGCGCATCCCGTCCATCCCTTCGCCGGGCGAGCGGCGGCCGTCGAGCGGTTTCCGGGCAGCCCGGTGCTCGTCGAGGGCGACGCCGGGGGCGCGGAGTCCGTCGGCGCGGCTTTCCGAGCCATCGGCGGGGAAGTGCTGACGGCCGACCTGACCGACAAGCGCCGCTACCACGCCGCGATGATCGCGGCCAGCAACTTCCTCGTCGCGCTCGACGGCATGGCGCTGGGCCTGGCCGAGTCGGCCGGTCTCGAGGCCGGACAGGCGCGCCGCCTCGTCGCGTCGCTGCAGCGCAGCGCCCTGGCCAACATCGAGGCCGAGGGCGCCCGCGACGCGCTGACCGGACCGATCGAGCGCGCCGACGATGCGACCTGCGCGCGACTCGCGGCGATCGCCGGCACGCTCGATGACGGCGATGCGGACCTGTTCCGCGCGCTGGCGCGGGCGACCTGCGACCTGGCCGAACGCAAGCACCCGGATCGCGCCGCGGCCCTGCAGGCCGTGCGGCGCCGGTTCGCGGCCGACGGCTCGGGGAGGCGCCACTGATGGCGGCCTTCGACTACCGGGCCCTGGAAGGCGAAAGGGCCGTGCGCGGCGTCGTCCAGGCCGAGTCCGCGCGCCAGGCGCGCACGCTGCTGCGCGAGCGCGGCCTCGTGCCGCTCGACGTCGAACCCGTGCGCCCGGGCCGCCGGCGCGGCGGCGCCGGCATGGCCCGCGAGCGCGCGCTCATCCTGCGCCAGCTGGCGGCGTTGCTTCGAGCCGGGCTTCCGCAGGAGGAGGCCCTGTCGCTCGTCGCCGAGCACAGCGAGCGGCGCGGCGTCCGGCGCGCGATGGCCGCGATCCGGGCCCGGGTCCGCGAGGGCGCGGCGCTGTCGGAGGCCATGGCCGAGCAGCCGGCGCTGTTCCCGGCCATGATCCACCGCACCGTGGCGGCCGGCGAGCAGGCCGGGCAGCTCGACCGCGTCGTCGAGCGCCTGGCCGAGAACGCCGAGCAGCGCCAGGCCCTGGCCCGCGGTCTCGGCGTCGCGCTCGTCTACCCGGCCGTGCTCGCGCTGGTCTCGCTGGCCGTGGTCTGGGGGCTGCTGGCCTTCGTCGTGCCGCGCGTGGTCGTGGTCTTCGAGCAGTCGGGGCAGGACCTGCCCTGGATGACGACGAGCCTGATCGCCGTCTCGGGCTTCCTTTCCGAGCACGCCGTCGCGCTGCTGGCAGGCCTGCTCGTCGCCGTCGTCGCCTGCGGCATCCTGCTGCGTACCGAGCCCGTTCGCGAGCGCGTCGACGCATGGATGCTGCGCCTGCCCGGCGTGGGCCGCATCGTGCGCCTGCATGCCGCCGCGCTGTTCGCGCGGACGCTGGCGATCCTGATGGCCAGCGGCGTCCCGGCCGTCGAGGCGCTGAACACGGCCGCCGGCGTCAGCGCCAACCGCCGCGTGCGCGCCGACCTGCAGCGCGCGGCGCGCAGGGTGCGGGAGGGCGCGGCGATCGCCACCGCGCTCGACGTGGTGGACTGGCTGCCGCCGCTGACGCGCCGCCTCGTGCGCGGCGGCGAGCGCGCCGGCGACCTGTCCAGCATGCTCGACCACGCCGCGGCGCTGCAGGAGCGCGACCTGGCCGACGCCGGGCAGGTGCTGCTGACCGTGCTGCAACCGCTGATGATCGTCGTCGTCGGCGGCATCGTGCTCTACATCGTGCTCGCCATTCTGCTGCCGATCATGAACATGTCGCAGCTGCTGTCGTGAACGCCTCGACGGCCATGATCGCGTTCGAGAACGTCGGCAAGCGCTACCCCGGCGGAGTCACGGCGCTCTCGGACGTGGACTTCGAGATCGCGCACGGCGAGATGGTCTTCCTGACCGGCCACTCGGGCGCCGGCAAGAGCACGCTGCTGAAGCTCATCGCGCTGCTCGAGCGGCCCACGCGCGGGCAGCTTCTGTTCGAGGGACGCAACGTCGCGCGCATCTCGCGCGGCCAGATCCCCTACCTGCGCCGGCACGTGGGCGTCATCTTCCAGGACCACAAGCTGCTCACCGACCGCAAGGTCTTCGACAACGTCGCGTTGCCGCTGCTCATCGCCGGCCACCCCTGGTCCGACATCCGCCGCCGCGTGCGCGCCGCGCTGGACCGTGTCGGGCTGGGCGACAAGGCCGGCTTCAACGTCCTCGCGCTTTCGGGCGGGCAGCAGCAGCGCGTGGGCATCGCGCGCGCCATCGTCGCCAAGCCGCCGATGCTGCTTGCCGACGAGCCCACGGGCAATCTCGACCCTGCGCTTTCCGAGGACCTCATGGGCCTGTTCGCGACGCTCAACGAGCTCGGGACGACGGTGCTGATCGCGACCCACGACCTGCACCTCGTGCGGCGCCTGGGCCGGCGCGTGCTCGTGCTCGACGACGGGCGCATCGTCGACGACGTGCCGCCGTCGCGCGCCGGCCACGTGGGCCCCGAGGCCGTGCGATGAGCGTCGAGCGGCGCAAGGCGCCCTGGATGGCGGGCGCGCGGGCCTGGCTGCGGCGGCACGGCTACAGCCTGCTGTCGTCGATCGGCGCGCTGGTCCGCCAGCCCTGGATCAACTTCATGACCATCGCGGTGCTCGCCATCGCGCTGACGCTGCCGCTGGGCCTGCACACGGCCCTGACCAACCTGCGCGTGCTGACCGAGGACCTGGAGCGGCTGGATTCGATCAGCGTGTTCCTCGACATCGGTATCGACGCCGAGGGCGCACGGCGCATCGCCTCGCGGCTGGCGACCTGGCCCGAGGTCGTGGCCGTCGATCCCGTCGCGCCCGAGCAGGGCATGGAGCAGCTGGCCGGGCTGACGGGGCTCGGCGAATTCGACGACATCGACGTGCCGCTGCCGTGGCTGCTCGACGTCGCGCCGGGCTCGGAAGCCGACGTCGCGGGCCTGGCCGCGCGAATCGGCGCGCTCGACGGCGTCGACCAGGTCGTCGTCGACCTCGAGTGGCTGCGCCGGCTCGATGCGCTGCTGGCGGTGTTCGCGCGGCTCGTCTCGATGCTGGCCGTGCTGTTCGCGGCGGCCGTGGCCTTCGTCATCGCCAACAACATCCGCGCCGACATCCAGGCGCGCGAGGAGGAAATCGAAGTCATGGCGCTCGTCGGCGCGACGCCGGGCTGGATCCGGCGGCCGTTCCTGTACTCGGGGCTCTGGATGGGCCTGGCCGGCGGCCTCGCCGCCTGGGGGCTCGTGCTGCTCGGCCTCGAAGTCCTGTCCGGTCCCGTCGCGGAGGTCGCGCAGGCCTACGGCTCGCGCGTGGCCCTCGTCGCGCCCGACGCGGCGCTGGCCGGCGGCATGGTCGGGCTGGCCGGCGTGCTCGGCGTGGTCGGCGCGCACGTGGCCGTGACACGCCACCTGGGGCGGCTCGGGATTTAGGGAACCTCTGCATGATTCGGCACGGGCGCGACGGTCCCTTGCGGGATGCTTCGGTGCGGCTTTTGCGGCAGAAACGCGCTCCGCGCCGAATCATGCAGAGGTTCCCTGGCCCGGCTCGTTCATCACCGACCTGCTGTGATCGTCCCGGCC
>JAWVZQ010000047.1:0-12813 GCA_033722095.1 Wenzhouxiangellaceae bacterium
GAACGCGGCACCCAGGATCGCTTCCAGCGCATCCGCCAGGATCGACTCGCGCAGGAACCCCCCGCTCTTGAGCTCGCCGGGTCCGAGCCGGAGATGATCGCCGAGGTCCAGCTCGCGCGCGATCTCGGCCAGCGTCCGGCCGCGCACGAGCCGCGCACGAAGCCGCGTAAGGTCGCCCTCGGAGACGTCCGGGCGCTCATGGAACAGCATCTCGGCCACCGTGAAGTTGAGCACCGCGTCCCCGAGGAATTCCAGTCGTTCATTGTTGGGATTGCCGAGCGAGCGGTGCGTCAGGGCCTGGCGCAACAGCCGCGGGTCGTCGAAGCGGTAGTCCAGCCCGGGCAGCCGGCCCCCTTCGCCGACGTCAGTCGAGCTGCTGGACACGCTCGAAGGTGACGACGGCATCGAGGTTGCCGATGAGGTCCTCGCGGACCTCGTAGCGGACGATCAGTCGCGTGCCGCCGCTGCCACGTTCGATCTTCAGGTCGTTGGGTTCGACGTGCTTGACGTAACTGGTCGAGAAGCGCCGCTTCATGAGGTCGCGGATGCGACCGTCGCTGAAGTTGGCCGACCCGGGCTCCTCCGCCAGGCTCTTCATCGACGACACGACCGAATAGTGATTGAGGTAGATCGGAACCAGCTTCATTCCGATGTAGGCGACGAACAGCGCACCGGCCAGGACGATCAGGAATCCGATCAGCGTCATTCCGCGTTGGTATCTGGTCATCGAAGCTCTCTTCTTCTTGTCAGGAGACGTCGGCTTCCCCTTGCGACGCATGCTGTCGGAACGACGCCGCGCTGCGCCGCGGACCGTCATTCAATCCTATCACCAATTCTGGAGAAATCGACACACAGGCCGCGCGCGCAATCCCAGTGCATCCAGATTCGGATGGCCTTGCCGACGAGGTTCTCCTCGGGCACGAAACCCCAGGAGCGACTGTCGAGCGACTGGTCGCGATTGTCACCCATCGCGAAGTAGTGACCCTCGGGAACGATCCAGCTGCGCGTGGGCCCTCCACGGCGCGCCGTGTCCACGAGGATGGGATGCTCGACGCCGCCGAGGTCCTCGATGCGCAGCTGCGGACGCGAGCCGGGACGATTCCGGTTCAGGCCCTCCCCGATCCACGGTCCCACGACGTCCTGCGGAACCGGATCTCCGTTGATGAACAGCTGACGGTCGCGCAGCGTGACGGTGTCGCCCGGCAGCCCGATGACGCGCTTGACGTAGTTCGTGCGCTGGTCCTCGGGGAATCGGAACACGAACACGTCGCCGCGTTCGGGCTCGCCCGTGTCGAGGATCTTGGTGTTCACGACCGGAAGCCGAAGGCCGTAGGAATACTTGGCCACGACGATGAAGTCGCCGATCAGCAGCGTGGGGATCATCGAGCCCGAAGGAATCTTGAACGGTTCGAAGATGAACGAGCGAAACACCAGGACGAGCAGCAGCAGAGGGAAGAAGGACCGGGCCAGTTCGACGGGCTTCGACGGCTCGGCGTCGCGTGCCCGGCCCTCGGCGGCCCGCGCCTTGCGGCGGCGCGCCAGCCAGAACTTGTCGGCCAGCCAGACGACGCCGGCAGCCAGCGTCAGGACGGTGATGATCAGGGCGAAATCCACGGTTCTGCGTTCTCCGGTAGTGCTGTTTCGATGAGTCGGTCCACGGGCCGCGACGGCGGCTGCTCGGCGGCGGTTTCAGTCCTCGTGGTCGGTCCGCAGCACGGCCAGGAAGGCCTCCTGCGGAATCTCGATGTTGCCGACGTTCTTCATGCGCCGCTTGCCGGCCTTCTGCTTCTCTAGCAGCTTGCGCTTGCGGCTGACGTCGCCGCCGTAGCACTTCGCGGTCACGTTCTTTCGATACGCCTTGACCGTGGAGCGGGCGATGATCTGCGAGCCGACCGAAGCCTGGATCGCGATATCGAACATCTGGCGCGGAATCAGCTCCTTCATGCGTTCGGCCAGGTCGCGGCCGCGGCGCTGTGCCTGGTCGCGATGAACGATGCTGCTCAGTGCGTCGACGCGATCCCCGTTGATGAGCAGGTCGAGCCGCACGAACGGACCGGCCTGGTAGCGATCGTTGGCGTACTCGAACGAAGCGAAGCCGCGCGAACAGGACTTGAGCCGATCGAAGAAGTCGATGACGACCTCGGCCAGCGGCAACTCGTAGATGAGCTGGACCTGGCCGCCGAGAAACCGCATGTCCTGCTGCTGGCCGCGCTTTTCCTCGCAGAGGCCGATGACGGCACCGAGGTAATCCTGCGGAACGAGGATCGTCGCGCGGATGATGGGCTCGCGGATCTCGTCGATGCGGTTCAGCGCCGGCAGCGACGCCGGGTTGTCGAGGTGCACGACGGATCCGTCGGTCAGCGCGATCTCGTAGACCACGGTGGGCGCGGTCGTGATCAGGTCCAGGTCGTATTCGCGCTCGAGGCGTTCCTGGACGATCTCCATGTGAAGCATGCCCAGGAAGCCGCAACGGAATCCGAAACCGAGCGCCTGCGAGGTCTCGGGCTCGAACTGCAGCGCGGAGTCGTTGAGCTGCAGCTTGTCGAGCGCGTCGCGCAGGTCCGGATAGTCCGACGAATCGACGGGAAACACGCCGGCGAACACGCGCGGCTGGATCGGCTTGAAGCCCGGCAGCGGCTTTTCGGCCGGGTCGCGGGAGGCCGTCAGCGTATCGCCGACGGGCGCGCCGTGAATCTCCTTGATGCCGGCCGCCACGAAGCCCACCTGGCCGCAGTCCAGCGTCGAGGTCACCTTCCGGTGCGGCGTGAAGATGCCGATCTGATCGGCGTCGTGTTCCTCGCCCGTCGACATCACGCGGATCTTCTGACCCTTCTTGAGCTGGCCCTGCTTGATGCGGATCAGCGAGTTGACGCCGAGGTAGTTGTCGAACCACGAGTCGATGATCAGCGCCTTCAGCGGTCCATCGCGGAACTCCGGCGGCGGAATCCGCGCGACGAGCGCCTCGAGCACTTCCGGAATGCCCTGCCCGGTCTTGGCGCTGACGAGCAGCGCGTCGCTGGCGTCGATGCCGATGATGTCCTCGATCTGCGCCTTGACTCGATCGGGATCGGCCGACGGCAGATCGATCTTGTTGATGACGGGAATGACTTCCAGGCCCTGCTCGACGGCCGTGTAGCAGTTGGCGACGCTCTGGGCCTCCACGCCCTGGGCGGCATCGACGACGAGCAACGCGCCCTCGCATGCCGACAGCGAGCGCGACACCTCGTAGGAGAAGTCCACGTGACCCGGGGTGTCGATGAAATTGAGCTGGTAGGTCTGCCCGTCGGCGGCTTCGTAGTCCAGCGTCACGCTCTGGGCCTTGATCGTGATCCCGCGCTCACGCTCCAGGTCCATGGAGTCGAGCACCTGCTCGGCCATTTCGCGGTCGGTCAGCCCCCCGCAGACCTGGATGAAGCGGTCGGCCAGCGTCGACTTGCCGTGGTCGACATGGGCGATGATCGAGAAATTGCGGATGCGCGTGGTATCGCTCACCGGGGTACTCCGGGCGATGCGGCGCGGCAGGTCGGAAGCACTGGGTGCATGGGGATCATCGGGAGACCGGAATCGGGGACGGGCTCACGGCCCGGAAAACGGGTGCCGCCACCGGAACGGTTCCGGTGGCGGCATCCCGACGGAGATTATACCGCCCGGGGACGATCAGTCGGCACTGCCGGGACGGTAGGCCACGAACTGGCTGTTGCCGTTGCGCCAGATCAGAAGCGCGACGGTCTGCTCCGGATCGACGTCGGACACGATCTCCTCGAAATCGCCCATGTTGCGGACGGTCTCGTTGTTGATCATCCGGATCACGTCGCCGCGGCGGACCCCGGCGCGGTAGGCGCGATCGCTCTCCACGGCGGCGACGAGCACGCCGCCGTCGAGGCCTTCGACGCGCTGGAGCTGCTCGGCCGTCAGGGGCTCGACGCGCAGGCCGAGCGCATTCGAGGGCTCGGCGGACGGGTCCGGCCCGCCCGCGTCGGCGACGGTCTGCTCGTCGCGCTCGTCGAGTTCGATTTCCAGGGTGCGCCGCTCGCCGTCACGAACGATGGTCAGCGCCGTCTCGGTGCCCGGGCGGATCGAGCCGACGATGGGGGGAAGGTCGGAGAACACCTCGACTTCGCGACCGGCGACCGAGACGATGACGTCGCCGACTTCGATGCCGGCACGGTCGGCCGCACTGCCGGGCTCGACGCGGTTGACCAGCGCGCCGATGGGCCGCTCGAGCCCGAAGGCCTCGGCCTTCTCCCGGTTGATGACCTCGATGCCGACGCCGAGGTAGCCGCGGCTGACGCGACCGTATTCGAGCAGCTGCTCGATGGTGTTGCGCGCCGTCTCGACGGGAATCGAGAACGACAGGCCGATGTTGCCGCCGCTGGAACTCAGGATCCAGGAGTTGATGCCGACGACGCGTCCGTCGCGGTCGATGAGCGGACCGCCGGAATTGCCGCGGTTGATCGCCACGTCGGACTGGATGAACGGCACGTACTGCTGGCGCACCTGAGTCCGGCCCTTGGCGCTGACGATGCCGGCCGTGACGCTCTGCTCGAACTGGAACGGGGATCCGATCGCGAGGACCCACTCGCCGGGGCGCAGCGAAGTGGAATCGCCGAAGTCCAGCGTCGGCAGGTCGTCGGCGTCGATGCGCAGGACGGCCACGTCGGTCTCGGCGTCCGACCCGACGAGTTCGGCGACGAACTCGCTGCGATCGGCCAGGCGCACGACGATCTCGTCGGCGTCTTCGATGACGTGATGATTCGTGACGATCAGCCCATCGGCCTCGATGATGAAGCCCGCGCCGCCGCCCCGCGGGTCGGGCCGGCCGCGCGGCATGCCGTCGCCGTACGGATCGAAGAAGCGACGGAAGAATTCCGGCATGTCCTCGGGCATGCCGTCGTCCTCGCCCGTCGCGTCGCCGTCGGGCCGCTCGCCAAAGCGCGTGGTCTCGATATTGACCACGGCCGGAATCGAGGCCTCGACAACATCGGCGAAGTCGTCCGGGGCCGCGACGGCCAGCGGTGCCCACACCGACAGCAGCACGGTCAGCAGGTAGACGGGCAGGAATTTCGGTGATGCATTGTGCATGGCTGATTTCCTTGTTCGCGATTCTGTGAACGGCCGCGCGGCTGCGGGCCTTCGAAAGAGCGATCGATTCCGTCCCAGATGCTAGCGGACGCCTGTCGTTTCAAGACTGCATCCGGGGGCGGCGAGTTCCACGCGCGGCTCCGCGCGCCCCGGCGCCAGGCGCCGGAAGCCGGCCAGTGCCACGGTACCGGCAGCCAATCCCAGCGCCAGGGCGACGGCATCTCCTCCACCGATCGGACCCGCGACCAGCACCCCGGCGAGAAAGGCCAGCAGCGGCAGCAGATACTGGCCGACGGCCAGCGTCAGCAGCAACCGGGCGGGAACGCCGACGCGCACTCGCGTCCCATCGGGCCAGTCGACGTGCGCCGGTGCCGGAATGGAAACCGCTCGTCGGCCGAACAGGCGGCCCAGCGTGGCCGCGCCGCAGCCGGTCCCGGAACGACAGCGTGCGCAGTCGGCCGGATCGTCGAAGACGAGGCGAGCACGGCCATCGGCGCCGCGATCCAGGCGCGCCGGCTGCCAGGCGTACGCGATGCGTTGCGCGCCGGCCGAATCGCTCACGGCGTTGGTTCGGGAAGGGGCTCGCGGGCGTCGACGGCCGCGGCCCTGCGCATGCGCTGGCCGATGAGGCGGACCGTTTCCGGCGGCACCTCTCCGACGACGGTGACGCGCAGGTCCTCGGACTGGCCGAGGAAGACGTGCACCGCGCCGAGCGACTCCACCGTCGGCAGCGAAGGGGGCCCGGCGGCGGGTTCGATCCAGATCGATACGCAGGCCAGTCCGTCACTGAACAGCAGGTGTTCGACCAGGCGCCCCTGCTCGTCGCGGGTATGCCCCACGCTCGACAGCCGGAACCCCGGCGGCAGCGTGGCCGGGAGCCAGTTCGGCGCTCCGGCCGTCGGAACCGTTCCGGCACCCGGTTCGACATCGCGGTAGTTCACCTCGCCGGCCGGCTCGCGCAGTGCCGAGCGCAGGGCCTCGTCGTCGATGCTCGCGTCGATCTCGATGTCGACGAACGAGAGCATCTCGACGGCCCGGCCCGACTGGTCGAGCAGCACCGAGCGCAGCAGCATGCCGGTTTCCACATCGAGCGAGAGGCTGCGACCGTAACGGAACTCGTCGCGGGGCAGGATCTCGATCCGCCTTGCCGTCCGGCCGGCAACGCGTTCCTGTCCACCGGCCGCCACGCGGTACATCGACTCCTCGCCGAGAATGGCCTCGATCGGGATGCGGGGCAGAAGTCGCGAGGGAAAGGGTTTGTCGACCACGAGCGACTCGCGGTCGGAAAAGACGAAGCGGACGCGATCCCGGTTGCGCAGCAGTTCCCGCTCCGGGCCGTCGAGCGTATAGATGCGTTCTCGGATGCCGTCCTCGCCGGCGCGATGCACGACGCGCAGCGTGTCGATGCGGCCCGAGCGCAGGCTGATCAGCGAGCCGCGGTAACTCATCGAGGACATGGCGTGGTCCATGCGGACGAGCCAGTCCTCGAGCCGCTCGGCCGCCGCGGGCATGGCCAGCGCGAGCAGCAGCAGCGGCGCCATGCGGACGACGCGAGACATCGTCAGTCGTCGGAGACGACCGGAGACAGCGGCTCCTCGGCTTCCTCGGTGCGCGGCATCGTCAGGATCGGCGTGAACGAGACGAAGCCGCTGGCACTCGTGGCCTGGCCGTGCTGGATCAGGTACCGATCGAGGCGCTGGCGGTACTCGGGGGTCTGCGATTGCGCCGGACGCAGGTCGCGGCCGGCAACGAATCCGGCGGGCACGGCCTCGCGGCTGAACTGCCGATCCAGCGCCGTGGTCTGGCTGACGAAACCGGCAACCGGTTCGGACGCCGGCTCGGGCACCGAGTCGACGCGGTGACCGAGGCCGATCACGGCCAGCGCCGCCACGCCCGCGGCCATCGCACCGCCGAGCCCGTAACGCGCCAGGGCCGGGAGCCGCCCACGTCCGGGCGCGGCCTCCATGGCCTCCGAAGCGACGGCGTCACGCACCGCGCCGACAAGGTCGACTCGGCCGGGATACTCGCGCTGGAGGCAGGCGCGGACCATGTGGATCCGGTCCCATCGTCGGCGCAGGCCGTCGTCTCCGGCCGTACGGCGCAGCAGGAAGTCCGTGCTTTCGCGGTCCAGTTCGCCGTCGGCCAGGGCGGACATCCGCTCCAGGCTGGGATCCGGGTTGGGTTGGGATTCCGGGGTGTCGTTGGCGTCCAAGTTCGTGTTCCGTCTGGGTTCGTCGTGGTTCGGTTCAGTCTTCGTCGCTGAGCAGCGGCCGGAGCCGCTGGTCGATGGCCTCGCGAGCCCGGAAGATCCGCGACCGCACGGTGCCGATCGGGCAGTCCATGGTCGTGGCGATCTCCTCGTAGCTCATGCCTTCCATCTCTCTCAGCGTGATGGCCACCCGCAGGTCCTCGGGCAGATCCGAGATCGCGGCGTGAATCGTGCGCTCGATCTCGTCGGTCAGCAGTTCGTGTTCCGGCGACCCGCGATCCTTCAGACGCGTATCGACGTGAAATTGTTCCGCATCCTGCGCATCGATGTCCGAAAGCGGCGGGCGGCGGCTCTGCGAGACCAGGTGATTCTTGGCGGTATTGATCGCGATCCGGTACATCCACGTGTAGAAGGCCGAATCTCCGCGGAAGCGCTTGATCGCCCGGTAGGCCTTGATGAAGGCTTCCTGGGCGACGTCCAGCGCCTCGGCATGATCGGACACATACCGCGTGATCAGGCTGACGATCTTGTGCTGGTACTTGCCGACGAGCAGGTCGAATGCCCGCTTGTCGCCTTTCTGTACCCGCTCCACCAGCAGCTGGTCGGTTTCTCTGTCGCCCATCGGGCCGCTTGTTCTCCTTGTTGTTCGGCGGAACTCGACGGTCGGCAGCACAATGGACCGCGCGGGGACCGAAGAGTTCGATCGGACCGGTTCCGGCTCCCTTCGACGGGTCGGACGGGCCGCATCGCCACCTTATCACCGGGGCCGGGCCGGCTCAGCCCCCGTCGCGCGTCACGCGCAGGACTTCGTCGAGCGACGTGACCCCGGCACGCGCCTTGCGCAGGCCGTCGGCGAGCATCGACGGGGACTGTTCGCGAGCCCGGCGCTCGAGCTCGGACTCGGCGGCCCCGCGGTGGATGAGCGCACGCATCGCCTCGTCGACGACGACGAGCTCGTAGAGCCCGACGCGCCCGGAATACGCATCGTCGCCGGCCGGGCGGTACAGCGTCATCGGTTCCCCTGCATCGATACCGAGTCGCTCCAGGTCCTCGAGGCCGGCCGCGCACGGCGCGCGTGCATCGTCTAGAAGGCGGCGCACGAGCCGCTGGGCCAGCACGCCGATCAGGCTCGAGGAAAGCAGGAATGGTTCCACGCCCATGTCGACGAGCCGGTTGATGGCCCCCACCGCGGTATTCGTGTGCAGCGTCGACAGCACGAGGTGCCCGGTCAGCGAAGCCTGCACCGCGATCCGCGCCGTCTCGGCGTCGCGGATTTCCCCGACCATGACGACGTCGGGATCCTGGCGCAGGATGGCACGCAGTCCGCGCGCGAAGGTCAGGTCCACGCGCGGATTGACCTGCGTCTGGCCGATGCCGTCGATGTCGTACTCGATGGGATCCTCCACGGTCATGATGTTGCGGCTGCGATCGTTGAGCCGCATCAGCGCGCCGTAGAGCGTCGTCGACTTCCCCGAACCCGTGGGGCCCGTCACGAGCAGGATGCCGTGCGGCCGCTCGATCAGTGCCTGCAGCCGGTCCAGCGTGTCGTCGTCCATGCCCAGGTCCGAGAGCCCGAGCCGGCCGGCCTGCTTGTCGAGCAGGCGCAGCACGACGCGCTCGCCGTGGCTGGACGGAAGCGTGGAGACGCGCACGTCGACGGGCCGGCCGGCGAGCTTCAGTCCGATCCGCCCGTCCTGGGGCAGCCGCTTCTCGGCAATGTCGAGGCGGGCCATGACCTTGATCCGCGAAGCCACGAGCGGCGCCAGCGCGCGCGACGCCGAGAGCACTTCGCGCAGTACGCCGTCGATGCGGAAGCGCACCGAGAGCCGGTCTTCGAAGGGTTCGAAATGGATGTCCGAGGCGCCGTCGCGCACGGCCTGCGAGAGCACGCCGTTGATGAGACGGATGATCGGCGCGTCATCGGCCGACTCCATGAGGTCCGAGGGTTCGGGCAGGTCCTCGGCGAGTCGGGCCAGATCGGGCGCCTCGTCGAGGTCCGCGGCCACGCGCCGCGCCTCGTCGTCGCCGGCCTCGTAGAGGCGCGTGATGGTCTCGGCGTAGTCGGCCTCGGGCAGTTTCTCGATGACGCTGGGGCCGTCGAGGTTGCGGCGCACCTCGCGCAGCGCCTCGAGGTCCGGCGGCTCGCGAACGACGATGCGCCATCGGCCGCCCTCGTCGCGGCCGGCGACCGTCACGCCGCGCCGGCGCGCGAACCCGAAGCCGGGTCGGAATTCAGTCGTCATCCACCGGCGAGGCTTGCAGGAAGGCCTCGAGCTCCGGCAGAAGGGGACGATCGTCGCCGCCCAGCAGCCCGGTACCGCGCTGCTGCTGCTCGAGCTGGGCGCCGCGGATCTGCGAGTACTTGCTGCGCGTGATCTCGTCCATGAGCGCCCGGTCGGCCAGGATGGTCGGGCGGATGAAGACCATGAGGTTGCGCTTCACGCGGCTCGTCGAGCGCGACGTGAAGAGCTCGCCGAGGAGCGGGATCCGGCTCAGTCCCGGCACGCGGTCGGTGTTTTCCTGCAGGTCGTCGCTGATCAGGCCGCCGAGGACGAGCATCGCGCGGTCCGGCACCATCACGCGCGTCGAGATCGTGCGCTTGTTCGTGACCAGATCCACGGCGCCCGCGACGGGCGCCAGGGAGGAGACTTCCTGCTCGATGGCAAGGATGATGGTGTCGCCCTCGTTGATGTGCGGCGTGACGTTGAGCTTCAGACCCACCTCTTCGCGCTGGATGGTCTGGAACGGGTTCACCTGGCCCTGTGCCGTCGAGATGCCCTCGGCGAGGAAGCTGCCCGACAGGAAAGGGACCTCCTGGCCGACGTTGATGCTGGCCTGCTGGTTGTCCATGGTCACGATCGACGGGGTCGACAGCACGTTCGTGTTGCCGTCGCTGGCCAGCGCACGGGCCAGCGCGCCGATGTCGAGCAGTTCCACGCCGAGCAGGCTGGTGCGCCCGCCGATGTAGCCGACGTTGAGTCCCGTGCCGGGCAGGACCGTCGGCCCGTCCTCGCCTTCTCCGGGTACGAGGCCGGCGCTGAGATTCAGGATGTTGCGACCGCCGCTGCCGAAATTCGTGCCGCCGAAGAAACCTTCCTCGCCGGAGTCGAAGAACTGCCACTGGATGCCGAGATCGCGGCCCGTGTCGACGGCAACCTCCGCGATGATGGCTTCCACCTGGACCTGCGCCCGGCGGATGTCCAGCTGGTCGATGATCGAACGCAGTTCGCGATGGATGGCCTGCGGCGCGGCGATGACCACGGCGTTCGTTTCCTCGTGGGCGCGGATCGAGACGTCGGGCGTTTCCTCGCCGCCGATGAGGCTTTCGAGAACGGGCACCAGTGACGTGGCGTCGGCATAGCGGAGATAGACCACGCGTGCGCTGCCGCCGGCGTTCAGCGGCGTGTCGAGGTGGCTGATGAGTGTCCGCAGGCGAACGCGCATGCCGGGGTCGCCCGACAGGATGATGCTGTTGGTCCGCTCGTCGGCGATCGCGACCGGCGCACCCTCGCCGGCATAGACCTGGTTGGCGATCTCGACGATGTCGGGCGCGCCCGCATGCTGCAGCGCGATGACCTCCATGCTCTCGTCCGTGGCCGCGTCGAGGCGCCGCACCACCGTCTCCAGCCGTCGTATGCCGGCCGCCCGGTCGCTGATCAGCAGGCTGTTCGACGGCGCGTGGGCGGCCACGACGGCCGACTGCGGCACGAGCGAGCGCAGCATCGGCAGCACGTCGGCGACGCGCACGTGCTCGAGCGTCAGGATGCGCGTCACGAAGTCCTGCCTGCCAGCGGCAGCGCCGGCGGCCTCGGCCGAGAAGCGCGCGCTGGCATCGGGCACGATCCGGGTGACGGAACCGTCCTCGACGGCAGCGTAGCCGTGCACGTCGAGGATCGACTGGAAGACCTCCCAGACGGCCTCCGCGTCGAGTTCCTGGCTCGAGACGATGGTCACGCTGCCGTTGACGGCCGGGTCGATGACGATATTGCGGCCCGTGATGTCGGCGACGGTCGTGATCAGCGACCGCATGTCGGCATCCTGGAAATTCAGCAGGTGCCGCTCCTGTTGCTGGGCCGTCGCCGCGGTCGCCGCGAGCAGCCAGGCCGCGAGCAGAAGGTAGGGAATTCTCATGTCATCGTGCTCCAGAAAATGGGTCCAGGTCCGGTGTCAGGACGATCCGGCGATCCCCGCGCCGAACGGTGATCGCGATCGGTGAGGACGGGTCGAAGGCCTCGAATATCGCACGCACGTCGGCCTGCGTGTTGACGGGCTGGCCGTTGATCGCCGTGACCACGTCATTGGCGTGGAAGCCCAGGCGCGTGAACAGTTCGGCATCGCGCCCGGCGCGCACGCGAAAGCCGCCGCCGGCGACGGGCAGGATCGTGATCTGGCGTGCCAGCGCGTCGGGGTCCAGCGTGAAACGGCTGGCCATGCCGGCCAGCGACCCGATGCCGGCATACTCCCCGATCGTGCGCTGCGGCGTCGCGGCCGTGCGGCGTGGTGCCGCGGTTCTCGACATGCCGCCGCCCGGCAGTTCCAGCGCCTCGGTTTCTCCGGCACGGCGCAGCAGCACGCGGCGCGGTTCGATGCCGACCACCTCGGCCTCGCCGGGCACCTCGTCGTCGACGCGGTAGACGCCCTCGTTGCCGTCGGCATCGACGATGATCGCGTAGCCCCGCTCGCCCGTCACGACGCCGCGCAGCCTCAGCGCCAGCGGCGTGGCGCGAACCGGCTCGTCGAATCCGAGGTCCCGCCGGACGGGCTCGCCGAACAAGCCCCAGTCGACGGACTGCGGCACGGGGCGTGCGGCGGGAGCGGCCGGACGCGGAATCGATTCGTGGGGACTGTCGGGGCCGTCGACCCAGTTCGCGACCGACAGCAGCAGCACGATGGCGCAGGCCAGCGCCAGCAGCGCCACGGCCGCGCGGGCCACGGCGATCGAGGCAATGGATGGCATCTGCTGCGTCGACGACATCGGAAGGGAGACGGGCATCCGGTGGAACGGGCAAAGGGACTCCAGCGCGAGCGCCGGCATCACCGCGAGATTAGCACAGGCTCGGAGCGCGGGCCGCCGATCGGACCCGCCCGCCGACCGGGTGCCGAACCGGCCTGCTCAGCCGCCGGAACGACCGCGCCCGGACCGGCGTCGCTGTCCCCCTCCGCGGCCTCCACGACCGCCCTGGCCGCCGGGCCCGCCCTTGGGTTTCGGCGGAATGGCGCGCTCGAGTTCCGGAAGTTCGGACGCGTCGTGGCTTTCGAGCGGAATCGACTTGCCGATGTACTCCTCGATCTCGGGCAGGTGGAAGGCGTAGTCCTCGCAGGCGAAGCTGATCGCCTCGCCCGTGGCGCCGAGACGCGCCGTGCGGCCGATGCGATGGACGTAGTCGGCGGCATCCTGCGGCAGATCGAAGTTGATGACGTGGCTGACGTCGGGAATGTGAAGCCCGCGAGCCGCCACGTCGGTCGCCACGAGGATCGGGAGATCCCCGGAGTGGAACTTCTCGAGCAGCTTCTGGCGCTTC
>JAWVZQ010000048.1:0-12688 GCA_033722095.1 Wenzhouxiangellaceae bacterium
CCAATGTGGTGGCCGCCGACGACAGCGTTCGCGTCGTCGAAGTGCGGATCCGCGACGTGGACAATTCGCATCCCGCAGCTCAGATCGTCACGCTCCGCGACGTGACCCACTTGAAGCAGGATGCCGACAAGGCCCGGGACGAACTCCGCTCAGAGGTTCGAGTAGTTCGGCCCTGCCCCGCCCTCGGGCGTGACCCAGTCGATGACCTGGTAGGGGTCTGCGATGTCGCAGGTCTTGCAGTGGACGCAGTTGGCGGCGTTGATCTGGATGCGCTTGCCGCCCTCGTCCTCGACGACCTCGTAGACGCCGGCCGGGCAGAAACGCGTGCAGGGGTTGCCGTATTCCTGCTCGCACTTGTCGAAGCACACGTCGGGCTCGACGATGCGCAGGTGCACGGGCTGGTCCTCGTCGTGCTCCGTGGAGGCGAAGTAGACCGAGGCCAGGCGGTCGCGCGGCGGCAGTTCGCGCTCGACGAACTCGTAGTCGAAGACCTTGCCGTTGGTCTTCTCGAACTGCTTCCAGTCGGCGTGGTTGGAGAGCGTGCGCGGCAGCTTGCCGAAGGTCAGGGTCTCGATGGCCGCCGTCGTCAGGCCGCGCCACATGCCCTTCGTGAATCCGGGCCGGATGTTGCGGACCTTCTCGAGCTCCGAGACGATGTCCGATTCGCGCAGCCGCTTGTCGAAGCCCTGGGGCGCGCGCTTCTCGGCGATGTGCTCTGCGGCCAGCATGCCGGACTTCATGGCCTGGTGCGTGCCCTTGATCTTCGGCACGTTGAGCAGGCCGGCCGAGTCGCCGATGAGCAGCGCACCGGGCATCTCGGTTCTCGGCATCGACTGGTAGCCGCCCTCGACGAGCGCGCGTGCGCCGGCCGAAAGGATCTCGCCGCCGTCGAGCAGTTCATTCATCACGGGGTGGTGCTTGAACTGCTGGAAGGCCTCGAACGGCATGAAGCCCGGGTCGCGATAGTCGAGTCCGCAGACGAACCCGACGGCGAGGCGGTCCTTGTCGAGGTGGTAGACGAAGCTGCCGCCGTAGATGCCGTTCGGCAGCGGCCATCCGATGCTGTGCATGATGTGGCCGGGCCGCACGCGGCCCTCGGGCAGCTTCCAGAGCTCCTTCATGCCGATGGCGTAGGTCTGCGGATCGGAATCGGCGTCGAGCTTGTACTTGCGGATCGCGCGCTTGGTCAGGTGACCGCGGCAGCCCTCGGCCAGGACCGTGATCGGGGCGCGGATCTCGATGCCCTGGACGTAGGTGTCCTTGGGCTCGCCGGACCGGTCCACGCCCATGTCGCCGATGACGACGCCGCGCACGGCGCCCTCCTCGTCGAACGAGAGATCGGCCGCCGCGAAGCCCGGAAACAGGTCGACGCCGGCCTCCTCGGCCTTCGGCGCGAGCCAGGCGCACATCGCCCCCAGCGAGACGATGACGTTGCCGTGATTCTTCTGCTGCGGCGGCGTCGGCAGGCGCCAGGACCCCTTCTTCGTGAACATCCGGAACTCGTCGGATGCGGCGTCGACGCAGATCGGCGGCGGGTCGTCGCGCCAGCCCTCGACGAGCCGGTCGAGCGGGTCGGTCTCGATGACGGCCCCGGACAGGATGTGCCCGCCGATCTCGGCCGCCTTCTCGATGACGCAGACGTTGATCGATTCGTCGAGCTGCTTGAGGCGCATCGCGCAGGACAGGCCGGCAGGGCCGGCGCCGACGACGATGACGTCGTACTCCATGACTTCGCGTTCGGACATGATCCGGAAGGGTTCGGAAGGCCTGGCGGCAGTATACCGGGACGGCGCCGGGGGCCGGTCAGCCGGGCCGCCGATCTCCCGCTCGCATGCGCTCGACGTAGCGCCCCGCGATCGCGCGCCAGTCGAAGTCCGAGACCCATTCGAAGGCGCGCCGGGCCTGGGCCGCTCGCGCCTCGCCGTCTTCGAGCAACCCGGCGACCGCTGCCACGATCGATTCGGCGTCCTCGGCGATGAGGATCTGCTCACCGTCGGCGACGTCGATGCCCTCGGCGCCCTTGGGCGTGGCCACCACGGGCAGCCCCGCGGCGAAATCGTCGAGGATCTTCATGCGCGTACCGCCGCCCTGGCGCAGCGGGACCACGGCCAGGTCGGCCGCCTTCAGCGTCCCCGCCAGGTCGTCGACGGCGCCCGTGAACACGACGCCGTGCGGGGCGCGCTCGGGCGGGCGCGGCCCGACGGCCAGGACCGTGGCCGGGTGGCCGCGCTCGGCCAGCGCCGGCAGGATCCGGGTCGCCAGTTCCTCGACGGCCTCGAGGTTCGGCGCATAGGAATAGATGCCGTGATAGGCGATCACGGCGTGATCGGCGGGGATGCCGTAGCGGGCCCGGGCGTCGACGGGCTCGGCGCGCGCGAAGGCCTCGAGGTCCACGCCGTGCGGGATCACGTCGACGTGGCCGGGGCGAACGCCACCGGACACGAGCAGTTCGCGGTCACGCTCGGACACGCAGACCACGCGGTCGCAGGCATTGGCGACGTCGATCTCGACGCGCTTGAGCATCTCGCGACCGGCCGGCGTCAGCGCCGGCACCTGCTCGGCGATGCGCAGGTACTCGACGTTGTGCTCGACGAGCAGGCTGCGCGTACCGCAGAGCTCCTGCGCCCAGACCGCCAACTGCGCATAGGCCGGGAACTCGCCCTGCACGACCTCGACGGGATGCCGCTGGAGCAGCCAGGCGAGCCGGCGCTTCAGCGAGCGGTCGACGAGCGGCAGGTAGAGGAACGCATTCGAATACGGCAGCCCCTTCGCCATCAGCCGCACGATGTTCAAGGCGCGCGGCCAGCCGCGCAGCCGCAGGCCGAGCGGGAAGCGGCGCTGCTCGCGCTCACCGTCGCGGTAGACCCAGTAGACATCGCGGCGGTCGGTCAGCAGCACGACCTCGCCGACGTGGAAGCTCAGCCCCCAGGCCGTCCGTTCGATCTTGACGGCCGCGCCGTGGTCGGTGGGGAACAGGTCCGGACGACTCACGACGACCCAGGCCGCACGATCGTTCGCAGGATCGATCGAAGGCTTCGGCCGATGCGCGAGCCGCTGCTTCATGCGCCGCTGGTACGGCAGCCGGAGACGGTGGTGCACCCACCGGTCGGCGTACTCGGCCACGGCCGCGCGCCAGCCCGGCGCCCGGGACGACGAGATCGGGGCATGCGCGAGTCGCGGCCGCTCCGCCGGGCGCCGTCGGGGAAGCTCGGCCAGGACCTCGCCGAGGCGGCCGTAGACCCGCTCGGCGTCGAAGTGCTCGCGGGCCAGGGCCAGCGCACCGGCGCGACGTTCGACGAGCTTCTGCGGATCCTCGGCGAATCTCTCGAGCAGGGCCACGAGCGCCTCGGGATCGGCCACGGACCATCCCGCGCCCCGACGCTCGAGGTCCGGTGCGACGGGCTGGAAATCGGGGCAGACGACGGGAACTCCGGCGCAGAGCGCGTCGACGACGCGGAACGACTGCGCATAGCGACGCTCCGTCCCGGGCTCGGCGACATCGAGCAAAAGGTCGCAGCCGGCCAGCGCCTCGAGATAGGCGGCATGGCCGCGCAGTCCGTCGCGCTCGGTGAGCTCGACGAGTTCCCAGCGCCCCTCGGCCCGGTCGCGGACCGCTTCCAGCCACGTACCGGAACGGCGCCACGGCCATTCCCGGCCGCCGTGGAAGAGCCTCAGCGGGCGCCCGGGTCGGCGGGCCGGCGGTTCGCCGGCCGGCTCACCGGCGATCGGCACGACGCGCACGGGCGCGCCGTCCCGGCAGTCGTGGCCGGCCTGCATGAGCAGCGGCAGCAGCAGGTCTGCCTGGCGTGCGTGGCCGACCCAGATCTCGTCGATGCCGGCCAGCACCCCGACGAGACGGCGCAGTTCGTCGCCCGTGGCCTCGATGTCCTCGACGTGGCGCTCGAGGATGCGCGGGGCCACGTAGTCGAGCACGATGCGAGCGGCGCCCTCGGGCAGCCACGCGGCCAGTTCCCAGTAGCCGAGGACCGCGACATCGAACGGCGGCAAGGATTCCAGCGCCCGCTCCGACTCCAGCGCGAGCGTGCGGATCGACGTGTCGTTCGCGACCCCGTCGCCGGTGCGTGCCGTCCAGGCGAAGGTCACGTCGATGCCGTCCGCGGCCCAGGTCCGGGCCATGCGCCAGTGGCGCAGGGCCAGGCCCGCGGCCGGCTGCTCGGGGTCCGGCGGCGGATGCTCACCGAGAATCAGGACGCGAAGGCGGCTCACGGGATGGGGATTCCGGGGGTTCGGGACGCGGGGATTGCCGAAAGGCGCCATGCTACTGCATCCGGCGACGGCCGGGACCCGGCGGTTGCCGCTCGGTCGGCCAGCCGCCATAATCGGCCGCTGGCTCCGGACGCGGTCACCGAAGATGGTCGACAAGATCGAACAGCGCTCGTTCCTGTTGCTGCTGGCCGCGGTCACGGGACTGTTCCTGTTCCTGCTCAGCCCGTTCTTCGCGCCCATCCTCTGGGCCAGCATCATCGCGGTCCTGTTCCACCCGGTCCAGCTGTGGCTGGAGCGGAGATGGGGGGAGCGCCCGAATCTCACCGCGCTCGCAACGCTGACGGCCTGCGTCGTGCTCGTCGTCATTCCGGTCCTGTTGCTGCTGGCCTCGTTCATGCAGCAGGGCATCGCCATCTACCAGCGCATCGACGCCGGAGAAATCAAGCCGGGGGAGTACATCGACCAGGTCCGCAGCGCGTTTCCCGTCGTGCAGGACTTCCTCGACCGCATCGGCGTGGAGATGGAAACCGTGCGCCAGAACGTCGCCAACGCCGCCGTGGCCGCGAGCCGGCTCGTCGCCCAGAACGCCTTCGCCGTGGGCCAGAGCACGTTCACGTTCCTGCTGAAGCTGGGCTTGATGCTCTACGTGGCGTTCTTCCTGCTGCGCGACGGGCGTGCGCTGGCCGACAAGCTCATCCACGCGCTGCCGCTCGGCGACGAGCGCGAGGCCCTGCTGTTCCGCAAGTTCACCGAGGTCACGCGCGCGACGGTCAAGGGCAACCTCGTCGTCGCGCTGGTCCAGGGCGCGCTGGGCGGGATCATCTTCTGGATTCTCGGGATTCCGGCGGCGCTGCTGTGGGGCGTGGTCATGGCCGTGCTGTCGCTGATCCCGGCCATCGGCGCCGGCCTGATCTGGCTGCCGGCCGCGATCTGGCTCTACGCGATCGGCGACTGGGTCTCGGCGACGGTCCTCGTGGCGTTCGGCGTGCTCGTCATCGGCCTGGCCGACAACGTTCTGCGGCCCATTCTCGTGGGTCGCGACACCAAGCTGCCCGACTGGCTCGTGCTGCTCTCCACGCTCGGCGGCCTGTCGATGTTCGGCATCAACGGCTTCGTCGTCGGCCCGCTGATCGCCGTGATCTTCGTGGCGTTCTGGCAGATCTTCAGCAAGGAGTTCAACCCCGGCACGGCCGAGGAGTCGAGCGAGGGATCGACCGACGAGTCGACGGGCTGAGCCCGTTCAGGGCATGGCGAGTTCGACGCGGTTGCGGCCGGCTTCCTTGGCCGAGTACAGCGCCTGGTCGGCGCGCCGGGCGAGCTCGAACGGCGATTCGCCGGGCTGCAGCGAGGCCGCGCCCACGCTGGCCGTGACCTTCAGGTCCTTGGGCATCTCGAGCTTCGCGATATGGTCGCAGACCATCTGGGCCAGCGCCTTCAGGCGCGTGGGGCTCATCGACTCGCAGACCATCGCGAACTCCTCCCCGCCGAGCCGGTAGACGCTGCCCGGGTCGGGGCAGACCGCGTTGAGGCCGCGCGAGACGCGCACGAGCACCTGGTCGCCGACGTCGTGGCCGTGGGTATCGTTGACCTTCTTGAAGTGATCGAGATCGATCATCAGCAGCGAGAAGTCGCGCGAGGACCGCGACATCATCTCCCGGTCGAACAGCCGGCGGTTGCCGAGCCCGGTCAGCGGCTCGCGCAGGCTCAGCCTTTGCAGCTGCGAGATCATCGCGCTCGTGTGGCGGACCAGCGAGAGCAGGCCCAGCGTGACGAGCACCATGCCGATCACGCGTGCGAGGTCCTCGACCCAGGCCGAGACCCAGAGCGGCTGCAGCACGACCTCGTCCATGAGGTCGGCCGTTGCCGAGATCAGCCAGAAACCCAGCCCCAGCGTCAGCAGCAGGTGCGTGCCGGCCGGGATCGGCCGCAGCTGGATTCCCACGAACAGCACGGCCAGGAAGGTCCAGATCAGGACTTCCGACCAGCCGCCGATGTTGGCGATGTTGACGTCGCCGAGGTGCGGCAGGTAGGACAGGTGCAGGACGGCCTCGACCATGAGCGCGATCGCGAGCAGGACGGGCAGCACGATCCGGGCCAGCAGGTCGGGCAGCTTCAGGTCTTCCAGGGTCGGCAGCGTGGGCTCTTGCATCGAGGGCGGGTCGGGCGCGGCGGTCTCGGTCTGGCTTTATAGCATCATCGCCGCCGTCCGGCGACCGCCTCTCGGTCCTTATACTCCGGCCGATGCGCATCGAGGACCGCGACGCCGAAGCCACGGCCGGGATCGTCTCCGACGCCTTCGGCGCGGAAGTCCGCGTCGAGGGACTGTCCGCCGACACCGTGCGCGCCCTGTTCTCGCCCGAGGCGCGTCCCGCTGACCCGCTCCCCGAAGGTCGGCCGATCCGTCTTGCCCTAGAAGGCAACGGCACCGGCCCCGGCGGCCCGGAGCCCGTCGTCGAGCGACTCGACGACGGCACCGCGCTATGCCGTCCCGGCGGCCCGGCCGAGGTGCGCCCGGCCGACCCGCGCTCGTTCCGCGACCGCCTGATTCCGCGCTGCCTGCACCTGGGCCTGGCCCAGCAGTGGGCCCGCGCCGGCCTCGCGACGGCCCACGCTGCGGCATTCGAAATCGACGGGCGCGGCGTGCTGGCCTTCGGCCCGTCGACGGCCGGGAAGTCGCTGCTGACGCTGGCGGCCTCCGCGCGCGGAGCGCGCGTCGTCAGCGACGACTGGCTGCTGCTCGGCATCGGGCCCGACGGGCCGCGCGCCGAGCGGCTGCGGGAGTTCCTCATGGTCCGGGCCGGCGGCGAGGCGCTGCTCGACGCCCTGCTCGCCGCCCAACCCGGACTGGCGGTACGCCGGGCCGGGGACCGCAAGGTGGTCCCGCTGGCTTCGGCGCCTTCCGAACGCTTTCCGCACGCCGTCGACATCGACGAGACCTGGGTGATGCAGGTCCCGGAGGGACCGCGCCGGGACCGTAGCGAGGTTCGGCCCGTCGCCGCGGCGGCCGTGCTCGCGCGGCTCGTGGAGTCCTCGATGCCCCTGCTGTTCGGCGCGTCCTTCCCGGCCGAGCGCGCGGCGCTCATGCAAACGGCCCGGACCTGGATCCAGCGCTCGCGGTGCGTGGAAGTCGAGACCGGAACGGACCTGATCGAGGACCCGGACCGCGCCTGGGCGAGGTTGCTGACGTGAGCGACGAGCGCCGATCGCCGCTCGGCCTGCTGGCCAGCCGCCGCTTCGGGCCGTTCTTCGCCGTCCAGGCCCTGGGCGCGTTCAACGACAACATCTTCCGCAACGCGCTGGCGACGCTGATCGTGTTCGGCATCGGCGTCGAAGCCGGCTGGGACGCCAGCGGCCTCGTCAATCTGGCCGCACTGCTGTTCATCCTGCCTTACTTCCTGTTCTCGGCCATCTTCGGCCAGTGGGCCGACCGCTTCGAGAAGGCCCGGATGACGCGCTTCGTGAAGCTCTGGGAAGTGGCCATCTGCCTGTTCGCGGGCCTGGCGCTGTATCTCGGCGACCTGGTCCTGCTCATGGCCGTGGTGTTCCTGCTCGGGCTGCAGTCGACGCTGTTCGGCCCCGTCAAGTACGCGATCCTGCCGCAGCTGCTCGCCCGCACCGACCTGACGGCCGGCAACGGCATGGTCGCGGCCGGGACCTTCATCGCCATCCTGGCCGGGACCATCTGCGGGCCGCTCGTGGCGGGCCTGGACCTGGCCTGGCCCTGGGGCGTGTTCGCCGCCACGCTGGCCGTCGCGCTCGCCGGCTGGGGTGCTGCGTACGGCGTGCCGCGCGTGCCCGTCGGGCAACCCGGCCTGCGGCTGGACTTCAATCCGGTCACGGCCTCGTGGCGGAACCTGCGCACGCTGGGCGGGGACCGCACGCTGCTCAATGCCGTGCTCGGCGTCAGCTGGTTCTGGTTCTACGGCTCGATCTTCCTGGTCCAGATTCCCGCCTGGACGCAGGCCGTCATCGGTGGCGACGAAGGCGTGCTGTCACTGCTGCTCGCGATGTTCATCGTCGGCATCAGCGCCGGCGCGCTGCTCTGCAGCCGCCTCTCGCGCGGCGGCATCGAGATCGGACTCGTGCCCGTCGGCGCGGCCGGGCTGACGCTGTTCGGGCTGGACCTGATGTTCGCCAGCCCGGCAGTGCCGCTGGCCGGCGCCGACATCGGCGCGTTCCTGGCCGCCGACGGCGCCTGGCGCGTCATCGCCGACCTGCTGCTCATCGGCGCCAGCGGCGGCCTCTACATCGTGCCGCTCTACGCCATGATCCAGGACCGCTCGCCGAACGAGCGGCGCGCCCGCGTGATCGCCGGCATGAACATCCTCAACGCGCTGTTCATGGTGCTGGCCAGCGTGCTTGCCATCGTGCTGCTGACCGTGGCCGGCCTGACGATTCCGCAGCTGTTCGGCCTCTGCGCGCTGCTGAATCTGGCCGTGGCGGCCTACATCTTCTCGCTGGTTCCGGCCTTCGTGCTGCGGTTCCTGATGTGGGTGCTGAGCCGGCTCATCTACCGCGTCCACGTCAGCGGTCCCGGTCGCAGGCAGGTCCCCGACGAAGGGCCGGCGCTCGTGGTCTGCAACCACGTCAGTTTCATGGATCCGCTGGTCATCGGCGGCACCTTGAAGCGACCCGTCCGGTTCGTGATGACCTACCGGATCTACCGGATTCGCGGGCTGACCTGGCTGTTCCGCCTCGCCGGCGCGATTCCCGTCGCACCGGCGCGCGTCGACCCCGAAATGCTCGAGCGTGCGTTCGAAGCCGTCGACGAGGCGCTGGCCCGCGGCGAGATCGTCGGCATCTTCCCCGAAGGCGGCCTGAGTCCCGACGGCGAAGTCCAGCCGTTCCGGCGCGGCATGTCGCAGATCCTGGCCAAGCGCCCGGTGCCCGTGATCCCGATGGCGCTCGAGGGACTCTGGGGCGGCGTCTTCAGCCGCGCCCCGCGCCGCTGGCGCCGCCGCGGGCGCCGGCCGTTCAGTCGCGTCGAGCTGCGCATCCTCGAGCCCGTGCCCCCCGGCGAAGCCGACCGGCGCGTCCTCGAGCGGCGCATCCGCGACGAGGTCGAGGCGCTGAGGACGGAGCGGGGAAAACGCTAGAGGATGCGCGCGAAGGCGCAAGGGCGCGAAGGGGAAACCGGTAATCGTTCCTTCGGGCAAGAGGCGTAGCCCGAGGGCTACGTCCCTCGGGACCGGGTTCGCCGATATGCGGAAGCCATTCGCTCACCCGTCGGTTCGCTCACCCGGGGATGTGACCCCGGGCTACGAAACCATCGCCATGCTGGATGTCGGCGCCGACGTCGTAGCCCAAGGGCCGCGTGCCTTGGGTGAGCGGTCGGAGACCGCGAATGGGTTCTTCCTTCAACCGGAACCCGTCAACCTTGAGCCCGCCCACGAGGGGCATGCGGACGTGTCGGAATGGCGGTGCGGCATGGAGATCCCGGATATCGTTTCGCGATTCCGGGATGACAGTTGGTGGGATGGTCTTTTCAAAGGATTTCCAGAATTTCCCTTCGCGCCTTTGCGCCTTCGCGCGCATCCTCTGGAAGGCGGACGGCACCACCCTGGCCTGTGGCCCTAGGTCTTCCTCGCGAAGACGATCATGCGCTCGGCCTCGAGGTCGTATTCGTTGCCCTCGAAGTCGGCGTCGATGGCCTCGACGGAGAAGCCGTGGTCGGCGAGCAGGCGGCGGATCTCGGCGGCCGACCAGACGCGGTGCGAGAAGGTCGTGCGTTCGACGCGGTCGCCGTCGACGAGCAGCCATTCGTTCTCGAGCCGGCGCATGCCGTCGACGAGCGCAGGACGCTCGACGAGCAGGCGGCCGTCTTCGTACTCGGTCAGGTGCACGGGCTCCAGCGTGCGGCTCAGCGTCTCGAGCCCGACGAGGTCGAGCACGAGCAGGCCGTCTTCGTCGAGGTTCTCGTGGATGCGCTCGAGCACCTCGGTGTGGTCGTCCTCGTCTTCGAAGTAGCCGAACGAAGTCCACATGACGAGCGCGAGGTCGAAGGCGCCGGGTCGCCGGAAGCTGCGCATGTCCTCGCGCACGGTCTCGATCTCGACGCCGAGGTCGGCGGCGCGCCGCTGCAGTTCGTCGAGCAGCAGCGCCGAGGTGTCGACGGCCGTGACCTCGGTGCCGGCTTCGGCGAGGGGCAGAGCATGCCGCCCGGGACCGGCGCCGAGATCCAGTACGCGTCTCGGTCGCGGCTCGATGCCCGACAACAGCAGCCGGACCTGTTCGGCGGCCTCGCTAAACTGCTCCTCGCCGAACATCAACGGGCCGAACGTGCGCCAGAATTCCTCGTCGACGTACCAGTCGCCTTCCCGCTCCGCGTCGGTGTCGTGGCATTGCGCCATTTCGATGCTCCTCGTTGCGTGCCTGCTTGCCTCGTGCGCGACGATCGCCTGGTACGGCCAGGCCGTGCGCGGCCAGTTCGAACTGCTCGCGGCGCGCGAGAAGATCCGTGCAGTGCGTGCCGACCCCGGCACGCCGCCGGAGGTCCGCCGCAAGCTCGGCGTCGCCCTGTCCGCCCGGGACTTCGCGGTGCGCGAACTCGCGCTGCCCGACAACGGCAGCTACACGCACTACGTGGACCTGGACCGCGAGGCCGTGGTCTGGAACGTCGTCGCCACGCCGGAACTGGACCTGGAACCGAAGCGATGGTGCTATCCCGTCGCCGGCTGCCTGTCGTATCGCGGGTTCTTCCGCAAGCGCGCCGCCCGGCGTCTCGCCGACCGGCTGGCCGGAGAGGGCATGGACGTCCGTGTCTCGCCCGTGGCCGCCTATTCTACGCTGGGCCGCTTCCGCGACCCCGTCACCGAACCGATGCTGGCCTGGGGCGACGCCCGGCTGGCCGGCCTGATCTTCCATGAACTGGCCCACCAGCGCGTCTTCGTTCCCGGCGACACGGCATTCAACGAGGCCTACGCCCAGGCCGTGCAACGCCACGGTGTCGAGCGCTTTCTCGCCGACGCGGGCCGACTCGGGGCCCTGGCGCGCTGGCGCGAGCGATCCGCGTTGCAGCAGGAGTTCGTCGACCTGCTGCTCGCCGCCCGGGCCGATCTCGTCGACCTCTACGCCTCGGAACTTCGCGACCCGGAGATGCGCCGGGCCAAGCGCGAGCGGCTCGAGCGCCTGTCGGATGAACTCGCCGCCTGGATCGAGCGGCGCGGGGCCGACGGCTACGAACACTGGCTGGAGCGCAGCGTCAACAATGCCGACCTGGCGCTGCTGGCCACCTACGAACTCGGGACCGACGCGTTCTCCGCGCTTCTGGCAGAATATGACGGCGATTTCGCCCGCTTTCACCGCGCCGTCGACCGCCTGGCCGACGGGAGCGCGGCGGAACGCGCCCGATTCCTGAACCGCTGCCGGACCCCGACCTGCCCGTGACGCGCCCGACAAACCGCCTCGTCCGTCCGGGCCGACCCGTCCGCCGGACCCTCGCCGTGCTGCTTCCTGCGCTCGCGACGCTGCCGCTGGCGATGCCGGCGCTCGTGCAGGCGCAGGACGCTGCCGAGACCATGGCCCCGGCGCGGCAGTGCCGGGCGCCGGGAAGCATTCCCGACCGCGGCGCCCTGCAGCGCGCCGGCGACCAGCCCATGGACATCCGGGCCGAGACCATGCGCTCTCCGGGCCGCAACGCGCCGATCTCGTTCACGGGCGACGTGGAACTCGCCTACGGCGACCAGCGGCTGCAGACCGACACGCTGATCTACGACCCGACGACGGGCGAGGTCCGCCTCCCGGGCTGGCTCGAGTACACCGATGCCGTCGTGCGGATGCGCGCTGCCAGCGCCGAGTACGACACGCGCGACTCCTCGGGCCGCTTCGACGGCGTGCAGTACTACATCGCCGGTGCCGAGGGTGCCGGCAACGCCGCGTCCGTGCAGATGCTCGACGAGACCACCGCGCGCGTGGTCGGCTTCGACTTCACGACCTGCGGCCTCGAGGATCCGGACTGGCAACTCAAGGCCGGCCGGGTCGAACTCGACTTCGAGCGGGGCGTGGGCACGGCCCGCAACGCGCGCTTCGAGTTCAAGGGCGTCCCGCTGCTGTACGTGCCGTGGATGCGCTTTCCGCTCGACGACCGGCGCCAGACGGGCTTCCTGTACCCCACGCTGGGCACGAGCAGCGACAACGGCATCGACCTGCGCACGCCGTTCTACTGGAACATCGCGCCGAACATGGATGCGACGTTCACGCCCCGGTTCATCGGCGACCGCGGCCTGATGCTGGGGTCGGAATTCCGGTTCCTGACGCGCCGCCAGGCCGGGACCTTCGAGTTCGACTACCTCCCCGAAGACGACGTCGACGGCGAGGAGCGCTGGCTGGGCCGGATTCGCCACCGGGCGCGCCTGGCGCCGAGCTGGACGGCGTCGATGAACTTCAATCGCGTCAGCGACGACGATTACTTCCTCGACTTCGGCAACGACCTCGAATCCACCGCCATCCAGTTCCTGCGCTC
>JAWVZQ010000049.1:0-12372 GCA_033722095.1 Wenzhouxiangellaceae bacterium
AACCGCATCCGGTAGCGGGCGCCATGGTCGATGATCGCCTCGTCGCCGGAGACCGGCGTCAGCGCGACGCGTTCGCCGGTCGGGAAGTACAGCGATCCGATATCGGGGCCGGTGACGAAGAGCCGGTCTCCTTGCCGCTCGATCCGGATCTCGGCCCAGTCGGAGAACGCGTATCGGCCGGCCACGCGGTCCAGCTCGGCGTCGCTCCACGTCAAGGGCTGCGTCGAGGCCGGCGCCGGCCGCTCGGGGATGCTGGCGAGCACGGCGTCCCAGGCGGTTTCCGAGGCGAGCAGGCCCAGTTCGCCGAGGTCGGCCGGGCTCTCGTCGAGCTCGGCCGTCGTGACCGCGATCAGCGTATCGCCGTCGTTGATGGTCGCGAACGGCTGGACGGCGCGGGCCATCGAGCCATGCACCTGCATCGCCAGTCGGCGGAGTTCGGCGATCGGCAGATCGACATTGATGATCACCAGCGTGATCGTCGTATTGGCCGTCGGCCCGGCGGTAGCGGACGCCGAGGCTTCTGCATCCAGGGTCCGGAAGCGCTGTTCGAAGCGCTCGGCGATGGTCGGGCAGTCCGCGTCGTCGAATTCACCGCAGCGGGCGACGCGACCGGAACGATCGACGAGCGTGCCGAGCGGGTTGACGACGGTGAACACGCCGACGCGCACGTCGCCCAGCGTCCGCACCGCGCCGCCCTGGCCGGAATGCTGCGGATCGTCGAAGAACCATCCCTGCATCGCGAAGCGTCCGGCGCCCTGGGCGCCGAGCGGGAACCGGCCCGGCCGGGCTGCTTCAAGCGCCGCGCGGCCCAGTGGGGCGTCGGGAGTAACGGCGTTCAGCCTCCGTCCGCCGAGGTCGAAGATGATCGCGCCGGGCACGAAGGCGATCTGGCGCCAGTCGCCGGGCGATTCGGCGCGGTCGCGCAGTGCCTCGGCGGCCCCGGCTGCGGCCGAGAGGCCGTAGGACGAGCCGCCGGAAAACACGACCGCGTTGGTGAAGGCGGCGTCGTACATGGCCAGCAGCGCCTGGGACTGGAAGGATCCCGGCGAGCCACCGCGCACGTCGATCGCCGCCTTGACCGGCTCGGGAAAGTGGAACACCGTCGTCCCGGTCGGGCCGTGCTCGTATTCGGCGATGCCGATTTCCAGCCCCGGGAACTCGAATTCCAGGATCGGCGCCTGCATCGACGTGTCGGGTGCCGTCGGCGGCCGGGCGTGTGCTGCGAAGGCAAGCGTCACGCCGAGGGTCAGGCCCAGGAGGCAGCGTCGGGTTCGGGTCTGGCTCATGTCATCTCACCACTCGCATCGGAAGTCTCCGCCGTCGCGGGGAAAACAGCCGTCGGGCCACCCGCGGGCGTTCCAGAGTTCGACCAGGCCGGCGTCCTTCACGAGCCGCTGGCCCCGCGGATCGTTGATGATCCCGGGGTCCCGGGTGATCAGCACTTCGTCGGCCACGAAGACGGGCACGACGCCGCGAGACACGCCGGCGAAGAAATCCTCGGGATCCTGCAGGATGGCTTCCCGGTGGGCCCAGAGTGCCTGCGGTTCGAAGTCCTCGGGGTCTTCCAGGAGCCGCCGGCGATCGGCCAGCGCCTGGCGTTCGAGGTCGGTGTACTCGGCGTAGGCCGGCGAGGCTTCGACGCGGTCGAGGAATCGGCGGGCGTCCTCGAAGCGCTCGTCGATCATGTGGAACTCGTTGATGCGCAGCACCGAGTAGAAGAACGCCGGGTTGCGCTCGTAGGCGTCCAGGCCCCGCGCGATGGCCTCGTCGAACCGGCCCGCGTGAGCCAGCGCCTCGGCCGATTCGGCCCGGTAGAACACGTTGTCCGGTGCCAGCTCGAGCAGGCGCTCGAATCCCTCGATGGCCTCGTCGTGCAGGCCGCCGAGCATCCAGGCCTGTGCGACGTCTTCGAGGATCACGTCGTTGTTCGGATCGAGCGCCAGTGCGCGTTCCTGGAGCGCCAGGCCCTCGATGAACTCGCCGGCGTACATGAGCCGCTGACCTTCCCGGAGGATCGCCGACGGCAGTTCCGGGTCGAGGTGGTAGGCCATCCGGGCCGAATAGGCCGCGCGGCCGAACGAGCCGGCGACGTCGTTCAGTGTCCGGCGCCATTCGTCGAGGTAGGTGCCGGCGATCGTGTAGCTGGCGGCCAGGGTCGCCCAGGCCGGTGCGAAGTCGGGATCGTCGGCGACCACGCGCTCGAGGATCTCGATCGCCTCGCGCAGGTCCTCGCCTCGATTCCTGTACAACTCCACGGCGCGAAGATAGGCCGCGTAGTTGTCGAGATCGGTGCGATTGCGGATCAGCTCGGCGGCCGGCGCGAGGTCGAGCGACACCTGCAGCGCTTCGGTGATCGCGCGAGCGATCTCTTCCTGGACCACGAAGATGTCGCCGGCGTCGCGGTCGTAGGTCTCCGACCAGATGTGCCGGTCGTCGGAGGCGTCGATCAACTGGGCGGTGATCCGGATGCGGTCGCTGGCGCGATTCAGGCGGACGCTGCCTTCGAGCACGTAGCCCACATCCAGCGCTTCGGCGATCTCGGGGATCGACCGGGTGGTGTCCTTGAACGCGAACGCGGAGGTCCGGCTCGCGACATCGAGGCCGTCGACGCGGACCAGCGCATTGAGGATTTCCTCGGAGATGCCGTCGGAAAAGAAGCCCTGGTCCCGGTCGGGGCTCAGGTCGGCGAAAGGCAGGACCGCGATGGATGGATCGGGCTCCGTGGCTGCATCGCCGGGTGCGTCGACGACGGCGCTCGCTGCCCGCGGCGCCGGCCGGTCCGCCTCGGCCATCCGGTAGACCTGGTAGCCGGCCACCACGATCACGGCCAGCAGCAGCACGATCAGCACGTGGTCCTGTCCGCCCAGCCGCGGCGTTTCGGCCGGGGCCACCCGGCGCGTGCGCTGAACGCCCTCGGGCGTGACTTCGAAGGCCCAGGCCAGCAGCACGGCCAGCGGGAACCCGAGCGCCAGCACGAGCAGGATGACCTGCATCACCCACGGCGGAGCGGCCGTGTTCTCGAGCACCAGGTCGGCGACCTGAGCCAGCGCCCAGGCGGCCACCGCGTAGGCGGCGGCCACGCGGAACACCTTTCGGCGCCTGAGTTCGGCGACGAGATTCATCCGGGAAACTCCGAGCAGTCCAGCCGGCGCGCTTCGTCTCCCCCGACCGGCCGGCATCCGGGCGGATAGCCGCGGGTTTCCCAGAGCTCGACCAGGCCGATTTCGCGGGCGACGTCGAAGAACACGGGTGATTCCCTGATCGCGCGCTGGGAGGGCTGCCAGACTGACCGCAGCCAGGGATGGTGCCGAAGCGCGTTCTCCCGAACCGTTTCCGCGATCACGGTCAGAAAGGCATCGGACTGGCCGGTCGCTGCATAGAAAGTGACTTCCGGCGTGGAGAAGCCGCCCACCGGCAGGCGGATTGCCGTCATCGACGTAGACTCCGCTCGGCTCGCGACGTCCCGCATCAACCGTGCGACCCCGGCGACCTGTTCCGGCTCCGCATCCAGCGCGGCGAGATAGCGCGTCATGAGATCCGCGGCCGCCTCGATCCGGCCGGCCGCGAACTCCTCGGCGGCGATCAGCGGCAACGCGTGCTCCCAACCGTTCTCGGCGCCGAGATCCGCGTACACGCGGGCGGCCTCGAGATCGCCGGTCGCGATCAGCGTCGTGGCCAGGATGCCGTTGTTGATACCGACCAGCGGATCGGTGCGCCAGGTCTCGTAGGCGGCCTCCCGGGCCCGGTGGACATAGCCCGCGTACAACAGGTCCAGCGCGTACCAGAGCCGTGGGGTGCTGTCGTTCGACGCCAGCGCGGCGGCCTGGCCGGTCCGGGCCAGTCCGTCGACCCAGTTGGCGTCGGTCACCGACATCAATTGCCCGTCCACGGCGACGGCCAGCGGATGGTCGGGCACGAGCGCGAGCGCGCGATCGTTGGCTTCGCGAGCGCGCGCCAGCAGTTCTTCCTGTCCGGAGTTCGACGGATAGCCCGGCGCGACGTAGTAGGCCGCGGCCAGCACGGCCCACGCGTCGCCGAAGTCGGGATCGCGCTCGACCGCGGCACTCAGGTCCGCGATGGCTTCGTCCAGCGTGGTGCCGCGCTGGTAGAAGGTCCGGCGCCCGCGCAGGAACAGTTCGTAGGCGACCAGGTCGTCGGTCGGCGCCTCGACCGAGACGGCCCGCAGTCCGAGCCGGCCGGTCAACGCCTCGCTGATGGACTGCGCGATCTCTTCCTGCACGGCGAAGATGTCGTCGAGTTCGCGGTCGTAGACGTCCGACCAGAGGTGTGCGTCGTTCGAGGCGTCGATGAGCTGCGCGGTGATGCGGACCCGGTCGCCGGCCTTGCGCACGCTGCCCTCCAGCACGTGGCCGACGTCGAGCCGGGCCGCGATCTCGGGGATCGGCGTTTCCCGGCCCGACAGAGAGAACGACGATGTGCGGGAGGCCACGCGCAGTGCGTCGATCGAGGCCAGCACGTTGAGGATTTCCTCGGAGATCCCCTCGGCGAAGTAGGCGTTGTCGGGATCCGGGCTCATGTTCTCGAAGGCCAGCACCGCGATCGAGATCCGGTCGTCGGCGGAGCCGCCCGCCGGGGCCGGATCCGGAGCCGTCGGGATCTCGACCATCGGCCCGGCTTCGGCCGGAACCGGAGTGTCCCGGACGGCAGCGCCTGCGTGACCGGCATCGGCCATCTGCGCGAACTGGACGCCGGCGACCACGATCACCGCGATCATCAGGCCGACGAGCAGGTAATCGGGGGCGGCCATCGCCGGCGCCCGAACGCCGCGCTCGAGCGAGCCGGTCCTTTTGACGCCCTCGGGCGTGACCTCGAAGGCCCAGGCCAGCAGCACGGCGAGCGGGAATCCGAGCGCCAGCACGAGCAGGATGACCTGCATGACCCACGGCGGAGCGGCCGTGTTCTCGAGCACCAGGTCGGCGACCTGGGCCAGCGCCCAGGCGGCGACCGCGTAGGCGGCAGCGACGCGGAAGACCTTGCGGCGCTTGAGTTCGGCGATCAGCTGCATGGGCACCTCAGTCGCATTCGAAGTCGTCCTCGCCGCTTTCGGTCCGGATCGGTCGGCACTTGTCGGGCCAGCCGTTGGCCTGCCAGTAATCGAGCATGCCGCTGTCCCGGACGAATTCGCGGAAGGCCTCGGACCGGCGGAAGGGCCGGAGCGTGGGCGTCCACATCCAGAATTTCGGCGAGTGGTTCTCGTAGCGCTCGACGATCTCGGCATTGGCGCCCAGCGCGCTGGCAACGGTGAAGGGCACGCGCAGGCCCCAGTTCGGACCGGGTGCGGTGAGGTCATCCACGGTGAAGCCGAGTTCCCGGGCAATCGCCACGAATCGGCGGCTGGCCTGGGTCTCGCCGTTGCGGTAAGCGATGTCGAGCTCGAGCAGGTGCGGCAGTAGCGGGATCAGTTCCGGGTCGTGGTCGCGATAGTAGTTGGCGTGGAGCATGAGCCAGACGTCCTGCCGGCCGAGTTCGAGATGGATGTCGGCGAGCGTTTCCGAGGCGCTGCCGTGATAACCGCTCAGGATCGCGGTCCGGATCGGGCCGATGGCCTCTTCGTAGCGCCCTTCCGCCTCGTAGGTCAGCCCCTTGATCAGGTGCCAGAAGTTCGCGTATTCGCCGTTGGTCTCGATCAGCAGCTCCGCCTGCTCCCTGGCGCGATCGAGGTAGCCGAGCCCGAGCAGGGTCTGGGCCGGGACCTGGAAGTCTCCGGTGGCGGCCCGCGCCTGTTCGGCGACGCGATCGGCCGTTTCCCATTCGTGCAGGTAGAAATGCGAATGGTAGAGCGCTTCCCAGGCATCGTAGTTGGTCGGGTCCAACTCGATCGCGCGCTCTGCGGCCCGCCGGCCGCGCAGGCGGTAGGTCGCAGAATCGAGGGAATGGTCCCAGCTCGGAAGGTGCACCAGGTTCGACGCCAGCGCGGCCCAGGCTTCGGCGAACTCCGGGTCGAGCGCGACCGCCTGCTCGAGCAGCGGCAACCGGGCCTGCTCGGTCTCGACCGACATGACCGCGCTTGCGCTCTTTGCGCGAAGGAACAGCTCGTAGGCGTCGAGATTGTCGGTCGTCGAGGCGACGTCGACGCCCGACGGCTCCACCAGGCCCAGTGATTCCTCGAGCGAGGCAACGATCGCGCGCGCGATCTCGTCCTGGATCGAGAACAGGTTCTCGGTCGAAAGTTCGCGATCGAAGGTCTCCGACCAGAGATGCGCGTCGTTGTCGGCGCGGATCAGCTGGGCGGTGATACGGATCCGGTCGCCGGCCTTGCGCACCGAGCCTTCGAGAACGTGGTCCACGTCGAGCGCCTCGGCGATCACCGGAATCGACTTGTCTTCGTTCCTGAACACGAACGACGACGTTCGCGACGCGACGCGGAGTCCTTCCACGGCCGCAAGCACGTTGAGGATCTCTTCGGCGATGCCCTCGGAGAAATACGCCTGGTCACCGTCCGGCGAAAGGTCGGCGAACGGCAGCACGGCGATCGACGGCGTGAGCGGATCGGCCGATCGGCCCGGGGCCTCGGGCACCGCGGACGCACCCGGATTTTCGGCCGCGACCACGCCGCTCTCATCCGGACCGGGCGCCTCCGGAACGAGGCGGTCGGCGACCAGCAACGCGATCGCCAGCGTAGCGACGATCAACGTCGCCCAGTTCAGCTTGTTCGAAGCGTGTGGGGATGGAGCGGCCTCGCCGCGATCCCGGCGCAATCCTTCCGGCGTGGTCTCGAACATCCAGGCGAGGATCACGGCGACCGGGAAGCCGAGGATCACGAGCGCCAGGACGAACGTGACCGTCCAGCCCGGCAGGCCGAGGCCGGTGAAGAAGGTGTCGGCGACCTGCGCGATCAGCCAGCCCGTGACCGCATAGAGCGCGGCCACGCGGAACACGTTGCGGCGCTTGAGTTCGGCGACCACGCTCACGGGCCGAACTCGATGGGTTCGTGCCCGTGGCCGCAGGTGAACCAATCGTCCGCCGCGCGGCAGTCGGGCGGCGCGCCCAGTTCGCGCCAGAACTCGACGAAACCGAAGCCATCCATGATCGTCACGAAGCGTGGATTCGCGCGGAACGCGCGGTGGTCGTTCGACCACATGCCCGCCAAGCCGATTTCCATCGTGTCGAGGCTGATCTCCAGCGCATCGAGGGCCGCCTCGTAGCGGTCCAGCGCCAGCAGCAGGTTGCCGACACTCTCGCCTTCCAGTTCGTCCCCCGCCTCGCCGTCCAGGCCCCCGGTCGTCGACGTCGCGAGCATCCGGTCCAGCGCTTCCCGGAACGACTCGGGACGAAACCCCTCTTCGATCGTACGCTCCATCAAGCCAGCGAAGGCCTCTCGATCGCCGGCCTCGAGTTCGGTGATGGCGACGAGCTCCATGCCGGCCCGCTGGCCCAGCTCGAGCCCGCGATGCGCCATGGTCCGTGCTAAATCGGGGAGGTTTGCCGAGAGCAGGCAGTCGGCCAGCGCGTAGTGGACGTTGGGGTTCTCGGGGTCGAGCCGGCGCGCCGTCGCCAGGTCCGCGAGACCTCGATCGAGGAATCCGGCATCGCAGAACTGCATGCCGCGCCAGTGGTGCGGGCGAGGCTCGCGCGGTTCGAGCTCGATCGCCCGGGAGTAGTGGTCGAGCGCGGTCACCTGCTCGCCCCCGCTCTCGGCCAGGGAGCCGAGGATCAGGTCGATGCCGGAAAGATCCGGGTTCAGCTCACGCGCGGTTTCCGCGTGCAGCCGGGCCTGGGAAAGCGCCACGGAGTCGGGAACGATCGGGTCGGCGTGGCCCAGCGTGGCATTGAGCAGGTACGCCTCGCCGAGCAGGACGTGCGCACGCGCGAAGTCGGGGGCGGCCTCGACCACCTCGATCAGTGCCAGGTTGGCGTCTCGGAGCGGCTCGGTGCGTCGCAGGCGCAGGTTGTGCCGGGCCTCGAGGAATTTCGCGTAGATCTCGGGATCGACGGTCTCGGCCTTCACGGACTGGCCCGAGGCGCCCAGCAGTTCGACCTGCAGCGCGTTGCCGATCGCGCCGGCGATCTCGTCCTGGATCGCGAAGATGTCCTCGAGCGTGCGGTCGTAGGTCTCCGACCACAGGTGCCGATCGCGCTCGGCGTCGATGAGCTGGGCGGTCACGCGCACCCGGTCGGCGGCCTTGCGCACGCTGCCCTCGAGCACGTAGCGCACGCCCAGCGATTCGGCGATTGCCGGAATGGGCGTGTCCTTGCCCTTGAAGGCGAAGGCCGACGTCCTGGACGCCACCGAGAGGTCGCGGACGCCGGCGAGCAGGTTCAGGATCTCCTCGCTGATGCCGTCGGCGAAGTAGGCGTTGTCGGCGTCGCGGCTCATGTTCACGAACGGCAGCACGGCAATGGAATGCACCGAGGTCGCCGGTTCCGCGCTCGCAATGCTGACTTCCGCTGGCGGGGGTCCGGACGAAGGCACGAACCAGACGCGGTCGACGACGAGGATCGCGATCACGCCGAGCAGCGCCGCGACGATCAGTCGATCGATGCGCCGGGCGGTCTGCGGCGTCACCGATTCGGCCGCATCGACGTCCTCGGTCTTCTTCACGCCCTCGGGCGTGAGCTCGTAGGCCCACGACAGGAACAGCGCAAGCGGGAAGCCCAGCGCGAGCAGGCCGGTCACGGTCTTGAAGACCCAGCCCGGCGCGCCGAAGTTCTCGAGCATGATGTCGGCGGCCTGGACCAGGAACCAGGCCACGACCGCGTAGGCCACGGCCACGCGGAACACGTTGCGGCGCTTGAGTTCGCTGAACAGGCTCACGGCCCCGTCTCCGGGCAGTCCAGGCGCCGGCCGTCGGCTCCGTCGACGGGTCGGCAGCCCAATGGATAACCGTTCGACTCCCAATAGCCGGCCGGCCCCGATTCTTCGGCGATCCGGAGGAACCCGGGGTGCTCCCGGAGCGAATCCGTCGACGGGAACCAGCCGAGCATGAACAGAAGCGCTTCGTGCGTTCCACCCCGTTCGGCGGCGACCGCGATCGCGTCTTCCTCGTCCTCCTGCGCGACGAAGAAGGCCAGTTTCAAGAAGGGGTCGAGCGCCGAGATCTGCGCGTCGTCCAGGGGTCGAAGGGTCCCGGTATCGGCGGCGTCGGTCAGCGATTCGGCCAGCCAGTCCAGGTGGAGTTGCTCGTCGGGCAGCTGGTCCTGGCGCTGTCGCGCGGCCTGGATGGATTCGATCAGGGCGAGGGCTTCTTCGAACTCGCCATCGCGCACCGCGTCGACCGTCACCAGCAGCGCCCAGTAGGACAGCTGCCCGTTCAATTCCACGGTTCGCAATGCGCGGCGGGCACCCGCCGCGCGGTCGCCGAGAATGGTCTCGGCGACGCCCAGGTAGCCGAGATTGATCGGCACCAGCGGGTCGCGTGCTTGGGCGGCAGTGAGCACCTCGAGCGCACGATCCGCATTGCCCAGTTCGAGCAGCCGTATCGCGAACCAGAGCTGCGGACTGGTATCGCCGGTCTCGGTTGCCGCCGCGCGTTCCAGCAGCTCCATGCCCGCCTTGAAACTCGAAGGACCTCCGTCGGTCGCGATGTTGCCCTTGATCGCGAGCGCGATCGCGATGTCGGGATCGAGCGCGAGCGCGCGCTCGGCCGAATCGACGGCCCGCCGGGACAGATCGTCGCGATCGAGTTCGGTCGGATAGCCGCTGCTCCCCTGCACGTACTCCGTGGCGGCCAGGAAGGCCCAGGCTTCGGCGAACATCGGGTCGCGCTCCACGGCCCACCGCAGGTCGGCGATCGCGTCATCCAGCGACTCGCGGCGATAGAACATCGAGCGCCCGCGCAGGAAGCGCTGGTAGGCCTCCAGATCCTCGGTCGGCGCGTCGACCTCGATCGCGGCGCCTCCGAGAACGCTCATCAGTTCTCCCGTGATCGCGGTGGCGATGGTTTCCTGCACGCGGAAGATGTCGTTCAGTTCGCGCTCGTAGGTGTCGGACCACAGGTGGGCGTCGGTTTCGGCGTCGATCAGCTGCGCGGTGATCCGGACGCGATCCCCCTGGCGGCGAACCGAGCCTTCCAGCACGTGGCGCACGCCGAGCGTCTCGGCGATCACCGGGATCGGCACCGTCTGCCCCTTGAACGAGAACGCGGACGTGCGCGATGCGACGCGCAGGCCGTCGACGCCGGCAAGGATGTTCAGCAGTTCCTCGGAGATCCCGTCGGCGAAGAATGCGTTCTCGGGCTCGGCGCTCATGTTGACGAACGGCAGCACCGCGATCGAGAGGTCGGTGGTGCCCGGCGCGGCGCTCGGCCGGGAATCGCTGCCGCCGGACAGCATCCGGTCCGCACCGAGGAGGCCGATGGCCAGCACCGCCGCGATCAGGGTGGCCAGGTTCAGTTTCCGTGCCGTCTGCCGCTTGGTGACCGGATCGACGCGCTCCACGTCCTTGTCGCGCTTCAGACCTTCCGGGGTGAGCTCGAACGCCCAGGCGAACACCAGCGCCGGCACGAAGCCCAGGACGAGAATCAGCACGATCGCCCGCAGCACGCCGTCGGGAACGTCGAAGATCGGCAGCAGCGTTTCGGCCACCTGCACCACCAGCCAGGCCGAGACGATGTAGAACAGCGCAACCCGGATGACATTGCGCCGCCGAAGTTCGGTAAGCAGGCTCACGGCCTTGTCTCCGGGCAGTCCAGGCGCCGGCCGTCGGCTCCGTCGACGGGTCGGCAGCCGCGCGGATAGCCGTGCGTCTCCCAGTATTCGACGCGGCCGCGCTCGTCCATCAACTCGAAGAAGCGCGGATCTTCCCGCAACCATTCCATGGCCGGCATCCAGGCGGTGTTCAGGATGGCCCAGGGCCGGCTGGTATGGAACTCGGAGGCTTCGAAGGCCGTGTCTCCGTCGTCGAACATCAGCGAGGGGATGGCAAAGTCCGCCCCTTCCCGCAGGTCCGACCAGAGGGCGGGCGTTCGCAGGGAGGCGTCGTGGATCGCCCGGATGGTCTGGGGAATCCAGTTCACGCTGGGCTGGCCTTCCTCATCGATGTGGCGCTCCAGCTGCGCAAGCAGTTCCGCGGCACCGTTCGTGTCGCCGGCATGGAACCGGTCGACCGCCACCAGGGCGCCCCAGAAATAGAGGCCGCTCGTCCGGGCGGCATCGAGCACGCGTCGCTCGGCTTCGCTGACGAGACCTTCGGCCGCCAGCGCCACGCCGAGGACACCGCTGTTGATCCCGACGAGCGGATCCATTTCGATCGCGCTCTGCAGCAGCGGGATCGCGCGCTCGGAGTGCCCGAGCTCGATCCACAGCAGGGCCAGCCACAGCCGGGGCGTCGAGTCCGGGGAAGGCAGCTCGACGGCGCGCTCGAGCAGGTCGATGCCTTCGGCCACTGCGCCTGGCCGGCCCGAATCGACGAGGATCTGGCCTTCCACCGCGAGGCCGATCGGAATCCGGGCACCCAGCTCGGCGGCGCGCGCGGAGGCCGGTCCGGCGAGGCGGGCCAGTTCGAGCCGATCGTAGTCGGACTCGTAGCCGCCGCTGCCGTGCAGCCAGTAGACCGCGGCCAGGAACGCCCAGGCCTCGGCGAAATCCGGGTCCTGCTCGACCGCGGCGCGCAGGTCCTCGACCGCCTCGTTGAGCTCGAGCCGCCCGTAGAACCGCGATCGGCCGCGCAGGTACAGCTGGTAGGCATCCATGTTCCGGGTCGGCGCCGCCACATCGACGCTGCGGGTACCGAGCAGCCCTTCCAGCTCGCCGGTGATCGCGCGGGCGATCTCTTCCTGGACGGCGAAGATGTCGTCGAGCTCGCGGTCGTAGACCTCGGACCACAGATGGGTGTCGTCGCTCGCGTCGATGAGCTGGGCCGTGATGCGGACGCGGTTGCCCGCCTTGCGCACGCTGCCCTCGAGGACGTGGCGCACGTCCAGTTGCTCGGCGATCTCGGGGATCGGCGTGCTGCTCCCCTTGAACGAGAACGCCGAGGTCCGCGATGCGACCCGCAGGCCGTCGATGCCGGCCAGGATGTTCAGCAGCTCCTCCGAGATGCCGTCGGCGAAGTATTCGTTGCCGGGGTCCATGCTCATGTTCTCGAATGCCAGGACCGCGATCGAGGTAGAGCGCTCGTCGTCGGGGGCCGATGGCGTGGACTCCCGAGCGGTGTCGGGTGATGCCGCTTCGGTCGCTTTCGCCGCCGGGCCGTCGCGGCCCGGAATGGTGGAAACCTGGTAGCCGGCGACGACGATCACGGCGAGCATCAGGCCGATGAACGCGTACTCGGAGGCCGGAAGTCCTGCCCCCTGCGTTCGATCGCTGGCGGCGGCGGTTCGCCTGACCCCGTCGGGCGTGACCTCGAACGCCCAGGCCTGGACGACTGCCAGCGGTAAGCCGAGCGCCAGCAACAGCAGGATCACCTGCATC
>JAWVZQ010000050.1:0-12145 GCA_033722095.1 Wenzhouxiangellaceae bacterium
CGGCCGGCGAGGCCGAGATCATCTTCCGCGCGGATTTCGAGCCCTTCGTGCGCTGAGGCACGGTTCACCGGGCTGGCGACGCGTGGCGTCGTGGCCGCCTCGCGGGGCTTCGGCTCGCCCCCAGCGCAGCGATGGATCGCCCTCGGCGTGCACTAGAATGGCCGCATGGCATCGCAGCGCGTCGAATTCGAGACCTGGAACGTCTTCACCGATCGTCGCTTCAGCGGTAATCCGCTCGGCGTGGTCTTCGGCGCCGATGCCCTCTCGGCCGAGCAGATGCAGGCCGTGACCCGCGAGTTCGACTATCCCGAGACGATCTTCGTGCTCGAGCCGGCGGCCGCGGCGCACGATGCCCGGGTCCGGATCTTCACGCCCGGCGGTGAACTGCCTTTCGCCGGCCACCCCGTCGTGGGCGTGTCCTGCGCGCTTTCGCAGCGCGCCGACCGCGACGACGACCTCCTGCTGGAACTGCCCGCCGGCCGGTTCCCCGTGCGCGTGCGGCGCGAGGGCGAGGGCGGCTTCGCCGAGTTCGAGAATCCCAATCTCCCGGCCGTGCACCGCGGATCGCCGGACCCGGCGCGCATCGAGCGCGCGCTGAGTCTGCCCGCGGGCTGCGTGTCCCGCGGCGCACATCGCCCCCGCCGGGCCGGCGCCGGCATCGACTTCATCTATGCCCGCGCCGGCCTGGAGGCCGTCCGCGATGCCCGGCTCGACACCGCGGCCTGGCGTGAGCTCGCCATCGGCGAGGCCTGCGGCGTGCTGCTCTACGCGTCGGGCGGCGAACAGCCCGATATCGACTGGCACGTTCGCATGTTCGCGCCGCACATCGGTGTGCCCGAGGATGCCGCCACGGGATCGGCGGCGGCCGCGCTGCCGGCTCAGGTCCACGCCGCCGGCAGTCTTGCCGACGGCCGCCACGAGTGGTGGGTGGAGCAGGGCGTCGAAATGGGTCGGCCGAGCCGTATCCGCGTACGCGTCGATGTGCGCCGCGAAGCCATCGAGCGAGTCCGTGTCGGCGGCCACGCCGTTCCCGTCATGTCGGGACGCATGCGCGTCTGAGGGGTCATGCCATCGGCCTCTAGAGGATGGGCGCGAAGACGCGAAGGCGCCAAGGAAATCCGGAAACTCGTTCTGAAAACCCGGAACCGTCGGATCGCTGCGCCCGTTGGAGTCGAAACGAGCACATTCCAGAAGGGCCGTGACGGGCTCGACGAGTATCCATTCGCGGTTTGCGACCGCTTACCCAAGGGACGTCGCCCTTCGGCGACTTCGGGAATCGATGTCTCCGATGCGCGGGTTGTCACCCCCAGGTTCACTCTCGCGCTTTTTCAGGAATCTTCTGCTTGTACTCTTCGCGCCTTTGCGCCTTCGCGCGCATCCTCTGAAAGGATCCTGCCTCCGCACCGGAGTTCGGCTCCATTTCAGGACGATTTGCCGCTGCCCCCGCTTCCGCCCGGCAGGCCGTGGACGTGGACGTCCATCTGCGGGAACGGGATACGGATGCCCTTCTCGTCGAACCGCTGCTTGATGCGCTTCTTCAGGTCGCGCATGGCCTGCCAGTAGTCGTCGGTGCGCACCCAGGGCTTGGCCATCATGACGATCGCCGAGTCGGCCATTTCCTCGATGTGGATCATCGGCTCGGGATCGTCGAGCACGCGGTCATCCTCGCCGAGCACCTCCCAGAGAATCCGCTCGACCTCGTCGAGGTCGGACTCGTAGGCGCAGCTGACGCGGATGTCGATGCGTCGCGCCTCGGTGGCCGTCAGGTTCACGATGGTGTCGCCCCAGATCTTGCGATTCGGGATCACGAGCACCTGGTTGTCGAAGGTCGCGATGGTCGTGGCCAGCAGGTTCATGCGGCGCACCAGGCCCTCGCCGCCGGCGACGCGGACGTGGTCGTCGACGTCGTAGGGGCGATACAGCAGGATCATCCAGCCGGCCGCGAGATTGGCCAGCGAGTCCTGGATCGCGAAGCCGACGATGATGCCGGCCACGCCGAGGCCGGCCAGCATCGGTCCGAGCGAGACGCCGAGTGCCGACAGAGCGATGATCAGCCCGATCAGCAGCGTCAGGCCGAATGCGAGCGAAACGATGGTGTCCTTGAGCAGCCGGCTCAGTCGCACGCTTTCTCGGGCCAGCATGCGTCGCGTCCTGCGCCGCACGATGCCTGCCGCCACCCAGGCCAGGAACAGGATCACGACGAGCACCACGATCCGGAACAGCCAGTCCGGACCGCTGCCGAGCAGCGCTCGCTTCGCATCGCGCAATCGCTCGATGACGAGGTCGGCGAACACGCGGCGATCGAAGATCTCCACGCCGATCACGCCGCGTTGCTGGACGACCAGCGAGTTGTGGGATTCCGTCGGAAGGCCGAGTTCCCGCAGCATTCCGACGAGCCGGTCCATGAGTTCCAGGTTCCGCGCCTGGCCGCGCTCGAGGATGCCGAGCGCCGTGGCCAGGTCGGCGTTGCGCGGGTCGGCGCCGACGCGTCCGCGCAGGTCGCGCAGCGTCTGGGCGTCGAGCCGGATTTCGCCGTGCAGGCGCTGCGCCGACATCTGCACCGTTTCGCGCACGCGCTGCAGCGCCGGATCCGGCAGGCCGGGACCGCTGGGGCCCATGAGATCGATGAGCGCCCCGACGTGATCCAGGCGGGTCATCTGCAGATCGTGGACGAATGCCCGGCCGACGATGGCGGCCGGCTCCGACGACAGCGGTTCCAGGGTGTCCAGGGCTTCGCGGATGCGCGTCTCGAGTGCCTCGACGCGCTCGAGGCCGAACGCGATCAGCCAGTCGCTCGCCGCCCGGCGGGCCTCGGGCGAGAGCGCGCCGTCGCGGGACTGCGAGGCGAAGCGGGCGTGCAATTGCAGCCCCAGCTGGTCGATGCGATAGCGCAAAGCGTCGCGGCGCGCCAACGGGGCGTCTTCGATGCGCGCCTGCAGGCTCTCGATGTCGGAGACGGTCTGCTGGAAAGGCGCCGGCAGCGCGGAAGCGGGGGAATCCTGCTCGTTCTGCGCCGCCGCGCCCGAGATCCAGCACGCCGCCACTGCAGCGAGTGCGAGTCGGACGACGATCCCCGGGCTCATCCGGCGCTCCCCGGCTTCTTCGCGTCCCCGGGCAGGTCGAAGGCCCCGCGCTCCATGAGGCCGCGGAATTCCTCGACCGGCACGGCCGGGCTGAACAGGAATCCCTGCCCGTAGCGGATCTCGCGCTCACGGATCAGCACGACCTGGTCTTCCGTCTCGACGCCCTCGGCAACGACGTCGAGCTTGAGGTCCGAGGCCATGCTGGCCACGGCCGATACGATCGCGGCGTCGTCGGCGCTGTCGGTGAGATCGCGGATGAAGGACTGGTCGATCTTGAGCTTGTCGATCCTGAAGCGCTTGAGGTAGGACAGGCTCGAGTAACCGGTGCCGAAATCGTCGATCGACAGGCTCACGCCGAGCTCGTTGAGCTCCTCGAGCACGCGGCTGGTCAGGTCGATGTCGCGCATGATGATGCTCTCGGTCAATTCCAGTTCGAGCACACCGGGATCGAGGCCCGTGGTGGCCAGCGCATCGCGGATCACCTCGTCGAGCTTGCCGCGCCAGAACTGCATGGCCGAGACGTTGACGGAGACGGGGAAGGCCGGCTGGCCGTTGGCGAACCATTCGGCGGCCTGGCGGCAGGCGCGGTCGATGACCCAGTCGCCGATCTCGACGATGAGTCCGCTCTGCTCGGCGATCGGGATGAACCGGGCCGGCGAGATCGAGCCCATCGTCGGATGCGTCCAGCGCAGCAGGGCCTCGGCGCCGGCGATGGATCCGTCGGACAGGTCGACGATGGGCTGGTAGTGCAGCTCCAGCTCGTCCTTTTCCAGCGCCTGGCGAAGGTCGTTCTCGAGTTGCAGGCGCTCGTGCGCGCGGTGATCGAGTTCGGCGGTGTAGAACTCCCAGGTGGCCCGGCCCCGGTCCTTGGCCGAGTACATCGCCGAGTCGGCGCATCGCACGAGTTCCTCGGCGCGGTCGGCGTCGGAGGGGAACATCGCGATGCCGATGCTCGGCGTGACGCGCAGCTCGTGGCGGCCGACGACGAACGGCTCGCCGAACAGGTCGAGGATGCGTTGCGCGCAGCGCTCGGCCGCTTCGCGATCGGCCCCGTCCATGATGACGAGGAACTCGTCGCCGCCCTGCCGGCAGACCGTGTCGCTGCCGCGCAGGCTGCGTCCCAGCCGCGCGCCGACCGCCGTGAGCATCTCGTCGCCGATGCCGTGGCCCAGGGAATCGTTGATCGCCTTGAAGTGGTCGAGGTCCATGAACAGCAGCGCCAGCGAGGAATCCTCGCGGCGCGCGTCGCGGACCGCCTGGCGAATGCGCTTCTCGAACAGTGCGCGGTTCGGCAGCCCCGTCAGCGAGTCGTAGTGGGCAAGCCGGTGGGCCTTCTGCTCGGCCTCCTTGCGTGCCGTGATGTCGTAGATCACGCCGTCGAAGTGGAGAATGCGGCCGTCCTCGTCGAACGTCGCCACGGCATTGTTGACGCCGATGAAGCGCGACCCGTCGACGCGCACGTACTCGACCTCGACCTCGCGGTAGTAGCCGTCCTCCTCGAGGAAGGCGAGCAGTTCGTCGCGCTGCTCGGGATCGGCGTAGAGGATGGGTCCGGCGTGCTGCAGCATCTCGTCGGGCGTGGAGAACCCGAACATCTCGGCCAGCGCCTGGTTGGCGAACAGCAGGCCGTCTTCGGGGTGGCCGCGGTAGATGCCCTCGAAGATGTTGTTCGTGATCGACTCCAGCCGCTGCTCGCTCTGGCGCCAGGCGCCCGACATGCGCTCGGCAAGCCGGATCGCGCGGCTGCGCGTACGCAGCAGGTTCAGCAGCAGCACGCTCAGCAGGACCGTGATCGTTATGCCCGTCGCCCAGATCGCGCGCGGCGTCGGACCGAAGCGCACGGGCCGTTCCAGTTCCAGGCGCCAGTCGCGCGTGCCGCCGCGGAACAGGCGCTCCAGCGCCAGCCTGCGGCCGGATTCGTCCGCTTCGATCTCGCTGGCACTGCCCCAAGCCACCGAAGGCTCTTCGCTGCGCGTCACGTCGACGATGCGCGCGGCGATGCCCGGCGGCAGTTCGGCAAGGACCTCCGAGAACAGGCCCTGCGGCGCGATCGCCGTGGCGATCCAGCCCGAACGGCTGCCCGCGCGTCCTTCCACCCATCCGACGAGCACGTAACCCTGGCGGCTGGTCCCGTCCGGATCGGTCAGCCGCAGCGGGTCCGACATCGCGAGTTCCGTCTGCCCGCGCGTGCGGGCCAGCGCGTTCATCATCGGTTCGACCTGGCAGATGTCGCGGCCCGGGGCGTTGCGGTTGAATTCGGCGGGCTCGATGTAGGTCAGCGGGCAGTAGTGGGGACGGTCCCCCGCCGGCCGCGGCTCGAGACTGGCGGGGGCTCCGGGCTGGTTGCGTCGCACGAAGTCCGGGTATTCGTCGGCCGGCACGAGCGGCGCCCAGGCCAGGCTCTCGAGTCCGGCGAAGTCCTGCTGGCGCAACAGCGTGCGCGAGAACCGGGACCACTCGTCGCGCCGCACTTCCTCGGACCCTGCGAACAGCGCCCGGCCGGCATTGATCAGCGTCTCGAACTGGCCGAACTGCCGGGCCGCCGCGCCGATGGCCTGCTCGGCGGACTCGCCGAGTTCCGCACGCTGCTGCCGCACTTCGGCCGCCTTCTCGAAGCGCACGGCACCGAAGGTGGCCAGCAGCCCCAGCACGAAGACGAGCGCGGCCAGCAGCCAGGCGCCGGCCCCGCTGCGGATTCCGGAATGAGGACCCGGGGAAGCATGCTTCCGGTCCGACTCATGCGACGCGATCATCTCAGCAATCCCCCGTCAGCCAGGCCCCGGGACGGTTCCCGGGAAGCGCTCCGGTCGGGACCGTCGAAGTCGACGGCCAAGCGGCCGGGAGCGTGACGCCCAAGCCTAGCGCCAAAGCGGGGGGCGGTCTAGACGGCTTCGTTCACGGTTTCGCGGATGGCGTCGGGATCGGCGTGGACGATATTCTTGTCGATGCCGGCCACGACCGCCGAGCGCGTTTCCGCGTCGAGTGCATCGCGCAACTTTCCGAGGAACGACGGATCGGCGACGAGGACGAGATGCTCGAAGTCGCCGCGCCCGCGCGCCGTGCCGAGCATGTCTGCGAGATCGCGCGCGAAATCCTCGGCCTCGCGCGTCTTGGGTTCGGTGTCCTTGCTCTGCGAACTGGTCGCGTGACCCTCGGTCCGGGCGGCCTTGCTGCCCTGGCCCACGGGGCTCTCGCGGCGCGATCCCTGGCGGTCGTGCTCCAGTTCCTTGCCGCTGAGACGGGATTCCGGATGGAGGAAATCCTTGACCTCGGACAGTTCACCGTACTTTTCCTTGCGGGCGAACAGACGGGCCTCGCTGGCGTTGGCGACGAGAACGAATGTGGTCATGCGTTTTCCTCGTGGATTCGGGACTGAGCGTCAGATTAACAGAGGGCCGGGTCCGGCCCGGGGTCGCCTGCGTCGTGCTCGCGCGTCGCGACGCGGTTGCGCCCGCTGCGCTTGGCCGCGTAGAGCGCACGGTCGGCAGTCCGCAACAGTCCCTCGACGCCGTCCGAGCCGGCGGCCTCCCGCGTTGCGACCGAGGCCGTCACCCCGAAACTCATCGTCATGCGACCCAGCGGCGAGCCGTCGTGCTCGATGGCCAGGGCCTCGATCGCCTCGCGTACGTGCTCGGCAAAGGCCCGGGCATCGTCGGAATCGAGACCCGGGAGGACGAACAGGAACTCCTCGCCGCCGTAGCGCGCCACGACGTCGCCGGCCCTGCGCGTGCAGGCGGCCAGTGTTTCGGCGACGCGGACCAGTGCGCGGTCCCCGGCCGGGTGTCCGTAGCGGTCGTTGTAGTCCTTGAACCAGTCGATGTCGGCGAGCACGAGCGCGAGCGGACGGCCGGAGCGACGGGCTCGGCGCCACTCCCGGACCATGGTCGCATGGGCGTCGCGTCGATTCGCCAGCCCGGTCAGGGAATCCGTGCGGCTGATCCTATCCAGGCGCACGTTGGCGGCCTGCAGCAGCGCCGTGCGCTCGGTGACGCGGCGCTCCAGCGACGCCATTGTCGTCTCCAGGCGACCAGCCATGTCCCGGAACGAGTGGGCCAGCCGGTCGATTTCGCGTACCCGGGAGCGGGGAAAGTCCGTGGCGGGATCCTCGCCGACCCTCGTCGAGGCCTCGGCCAGGTCGCGGATCGGGCGGCTGATGGCGTGTGCCAGCGCCCAGGCCGCGGCGAGGAACAGGACCAACGTTCCGATCGCGATGAGCACGGCCTGGCGATCGCGCGTGACCATCGCGTCGAGGTAGGCCGGCCGCGGCACGCTGACGCCGATGGTCATGCCCGGGCCGGCCTCGCGCGAGATGCGCTGCCAGGCCAGGAACCAGACCTCGTCGCCGGATTCGATGCGGCGTGCCGAGCCCGTGCCGGCGGGGACGTCGCTCGGCAGGTGCCGCGCGGCGAAACGGATGGCCGCCGACGGGCTCTCCGCAGCGGCCAGCCTTCGTGAAGAGTCGTCGTCGCCGGTCAGCGGCGGTCGACCCGAATCGTCCGCCAGCAGCAGGCCCTCGTCGTCGACGACGAAGGCCGCCCCGCCCGGGGCCAGGTCGATCGCGGTGAGGAAGCGGGAAAAATCGTGCAGCGAGATGTCGGCGGCGAGTACTCCGGCAAGGCCGTCCGGCTCGCGGTAGACGGGCCAGGCCATGCCCACGGCCAGCGAGCCGCCGGAAAAGAAGCGGTACGGCCCGTACCAGGTCGGCGCCCGAGCCTCGAGCGCGGCGCGGTACCAGGGGCGGGCCGTCACGTCGAAGCCCTCGAGCGGCTCGAGTTCCCCGATCCGGCGACCGGCCTCGTCCACGTGGTGACTGCGCATCGGTCCGCCCGGCTCGGCGAGCGATACCATCACCGCGTCGGGCCGCAGCCAGTCGCGGTAGGCGTTGACGTAATGCCCGTCGGGTGTTGCCAGCGAGAGGTTCGAGAGGTGGGAGTGTGCGCGCAGCTGGGACACGAAGCGCTGCAGGAGGCGCTCGCGATCCTCGACCGGCAGCAGCCCGAGGCGGGCTTGTTCCGCCAGCGGCTCGAGCAGATTCACGGGAACGTCGAGCAGGGCCGCCAGCCGGCGCTCGATGCGCAGCGCGACCTGCTCGTGCAACTGCGTCAGCGTTTCGTCGACGAGGCGATGGCGTTCCTTCCAGGAAAGCCAGGCCAGCACGGCCGTCATCACGGCGAAGACGACCGTGAACGAGATCAGGATCAGCGCGTGCAGCCCGACTCGAAAGCGGGCTGTGCGCCCCCCTTCATCGTCTTCGCTGCTCATTCGCGGGCGCGGCCCGCCCGGGATGCGGCCTCCACTTCGCGCAGCCGGCCCGTTTCGCTTTCGAGGATCAAACCGCGGACCGCGACACCGGGCGGCACCATGGGGCTGTTCCGGATCCGCAGCACGTCGTCGACGAGCGCCTGTTCCGGGTTGCTGAAGGTGAGCCACGAGACATAGCGGCCCTCGGCCGTCCCCGGCCCCGAGCCGCTGTCGCGCCAGCCGGTCTCGTCGAGGGTCGCCTCCTCGAGGCTGCGCTGCAGCAGGTCGCCCATGGTCCAGTCGTCGATGGTCGTCATCACGCAGCGGGTGTGATGGACGACGAGCCATTCGCGCGTGCCCAGCAGCTTGCAGGACACGACGAGCGAGCGGATGGCATCGTCGCTGGCGCGCCCGCCGGCGTTGCGGACCACCACGGCATCGCCGGGATCGAGACCGAGGGCAGCGAGCGGCTCCAGCCGGGCATCCATGCAGGTCAGGATCGCGCAGCGGCGGCGCGGCCGCGCGGAGCGATCACCGGGTTCGAAGTCTTCGATCCAGCGACGGTTCCCTTCGAAGATGTCGTCGAGGAGTTCGGACATGGACGGGCCCCTCATGTGGGTACGATCCCTGCCGGAGCGCGGCGCGCCCCCTCGGGCGTCGCGACGCGCTACCCTTGAGCACCATGGACGCCTGGCTCTCCACGCTGCTGTTGATCGTCTTCGCCGTGCACCTCGTGGCCTTTGCGGTGCTGGGCATGCGACGGCGCCAATGGTACTACCTTGCGCTGGTCGTGACGTTTTTCCTGCTCTGCGCCTCGTTCGGACTGAGGTTGGCCGCGCCCGATTGGGCCGTGGGCGGCGTCGCGGTGTTCCAGTGGTCGCGATGGGCGGCCTGGGTCGCCGCGGCGGTCTCGTTGTCGTGGACGGCGGTGCGCGTCGTCCGGCGCCGGCGCGGCGACGACTGATCCGAGCTCAGCCGGCCGCGCGCCGCACCTCGTCGGCGTCGCCGGCCAGTTCCGTGCGCACCAGCGCGGCGACCAGCGCGGGAAAGCGATCGCGGTCGACGAATTCGGCCAACTCGCCGGCATCGGCGGGAAGCCCCAGCGCGCGGGCGCCGTCCAGCGCCTTGTCGTCGGCGAACGGATGCAGTTCCGGCCAGGCCGCCTGCACTTCGCGGAAGAAGATGTCGACGCCCACGTCGCCGAGTCCCTTGAAGTCCTTCAGCAGTTCGCGCTGCCGGTCCGGTTCGCGTTCGCTGCGGTTGCGCAGTTCGCGCAGGTCGCCGTCGTATTCGTCGCGAACGCGTTCGGCCGTCTCGCCGAGCATCGTCGATGTCCGTTCGTCGAAGCGCGCATAGCCGGCGCCCTTGAGTGCCGAACTGCGTTCCTCCCAGGAGGCGTCGGCCATCTTCGCGGCCGTCGTCCAGCCGGCGTCGATGAGCGCGCGCATCGCGTCCATGGCCAGGTCGCTGCCGATCTTCGCGCTGAACAGCAGCGACAGGCACAGCATCTGGAACAGCGGCGCCGGCGTGTTGTCGGCCAGGTCGATACCGGCTTCGGCCGCGAAGCTGCGGCCGTGGCGTTCTAGCAGGGCTTCGACGAGGCGCTCTCGGGACGGATCCATCGGGGCCTCCGTGTTGCCGGGTGAGCGTTCCATCCTGCCACGACGCCGGCAGGCCTTTCAGGCGCCTTCTTCGCGGGCCGGCGACCGGCTATGCTTGCCGTCGGCCTCCAGGCAGGACCCGTACCCATGAATCTCGCGAACTTCGTCGATGATCGTTGCCTGATTGCGGCGCTGGCGCTGCTCGCCTGCAGCATCGCCGGGGCGCAACAGGTCGAGCCCGGTGATGCGGCGGGCCAGGGCACGGCCGAAGCCGAAACGGCGACCCCGGCCGGGCCCGTGGCGACGGACTTCCTCGACGGCGCGGTCCAGGCGCTGATGCGGCACGAGAACCTGCCCGGGCTCACGCTCTCGGTCGTTCGCGACGGCGAGACCCTGGCCCGCGGCTACGGCCTGGCCGACGCGTCTTCGGGCCGGCCCGTCGATGCCGACGAGACGCTGTTCCGGATCGGCTCGATCTCCAAGACCTTCGTCTGGACGGCGGCCATGATGCTGGCCGATCGCGGACAACTGGACCTGGATGCAGACGTCAACCGCTATCTGCAGGACGTCGAGATCGAACCGGCGTTCGACGCACCGGTGACCATGAACCACCTGATGGCGCACACGGCCGGCTTCGAGGACACGATGCGCGTGTTCCAGCCCACCGACGACGACCCGCGCACGCTTGCCGAGGTGCTGGCCGCCACCCAGCCCGCGCGCGTCTATCCGCCCGGCGCGCGCACCTCGTACTCGAACTGGGGGGCGGCACTGGCTGCGCAGGTCGTCGCCGATGTCGCCGGCGTTCCCTACGAGACCTTCCTCTCCGACGAGATCCTGGCGCCGCTGGGCATGATCTCGACGACCCTCGTCCCGCCGGCCCGCATGGACGATGCGGTGCGCGCGCGACTGGCCACGGGCCAGGATTGGAAGGCCGGCGAGCATGTCAGGGGAGAAGCGATGCAGATCGGGCCGTTCGCGCCGGCCGGCGGCATGTCTTCCACGGCCACGGACATGGCGCGCTGGATGCGGTTCCACCTGAACGAGGGCGCACTGGACGGTGTGCGCCTGATGAGCGCGGACGCGCACCGCGAGATGTTCTCGCGGGCCGTGGACGACCGGCCGGCCGCGCCGGGCGTGGCGCACGGCTTCCAGGACCGCACCTGGCACGGCGTGCGCCTGGTCCTGCACGGCGGGTCCACCGGCAGGTTCCTCAGCACTCTCGTGCTGGCCCCGGAACTGGATCTGGGCGTGTTCGTGTCGCAGAACAGCGGCCAGGCGGGCTACAAGGTGGTCGGCGGGCTGCCGCTGCTGATCGTGGAGCGGCTCGCCGGCCCGCCGGCGGCCGAAGGCCGGTTTGCCGATGGTGATGCCAGCAGCCTGCAGGAATACGCCGGCGGCTACGTCGCCAACCGGCGGCCGTTCACGACCCAGATGGCGCTCTACTGGGCGCGCACCTCGGTGTCGGTGGCGCCGCATCCGGATGGCGGTCTGCTGGTTGCGCACGGCGGCGAGACGTACCGCTTCCGCCCGGTGCCGGGCGAGCCTGACGTGTTCGAGAACCGCCGCGGCGAGCGCATCGCTTTCCGGCGCGACGATGCCGGCGAGATCGTCGCGCTGACCGACGTCTCCGGGGTGCATTCGCACGAGCGGCTGACCGGGCTGGGGGACCCGCGGGCGCTGTACGCCTCCGTCGGCCTCGTCGCGCTGCTGGCAGTCACCACGCTGCTGGGCTTCTGGCGGCGCTGGCGGCAGCGGCCGGAGACCACCAGGGCCGGCAAGCGCGCCGCCACCGCGGCCGTGGTGTCTGCAGTCATCGTGCTGGTGTTCTTCGCCGCCGGCATCGCGGCGCTGGCTGTGGCCTCGTCGATGACGGGCGCCGACCTGGCCGACTATCCGCCGGCCGGCGTCGTGGCGTTCAGCTGGGCGGGCTGGGCCGTGGCCGCCGCGGCGGTACTGGCGCTGTTCGCTCTGGTCCCGGCGTGGCGCGATTCTGGCTGGGGCGCCTGGCGCCGTCTGCACTTCACGCTGTTCGCGCTGGCGCTCGCCTTCTTCGCGTTCCAGCTCTGGCAGTGGAAGCTCTTCGGCGCGCCGTATATCTGACCGGAAGCGTTTCCGGGTCTACAGTGACGCTCAGATCGCGTACTCGATGACGAGGTCGATGAGTTCGTCGCGCGAGATCACGTTGTCGTGATTGGCGTCGAACTCGTCGAAGATCTTCGA
>JAWVZQ010000051.1:0-12049 GCA_033722095.1 Wenzhouxiangellaceae bacterium
CACCGAGTTGCGGCACGGCGAGGACGGTCGCTGGACACTGCAGCGCGCCAACTGCGTCGCACATCTCGAGGAACCGGCGCTGCGCACGCTGGCGTGATCGAAAACCGCAACGAGAACAGGGGAATTCCATGTCGAGCGCTCCCGTCACCATCATCACCGGATCGAGCCGAGGCATCGGCCGGGCCGCCGCCGAACTGCTGGCTCGTCGGGGCCATCGCGTCGTCATCTCGAGTCGCAACCAGGAAAGCTGCGAGGCCGTGGCCGAGGCGATCCGGTCCGACGGGGGCGAGGCCCAGGCCATCGCCTGCCACGTGGGCGACGAGGACCAGCGCACGGCGCTCGTCGACCAGGCCGTCGACCGCTTCGGCCGGCTGGACCATCTCGTGCTCAATGCCGCCAGCAATCCCGTCTACGGGCCCTCGGAGGCCGTCGAGCAGGACGCCTTCGACGTCATCATGCGCAACAACGTGTTCGGCTCGCTGAGGCTGTCGCACCTTGCTGCGGGCCCGATCGCCGAGTCCGGAGGCGGATCGATCGTCCTCGTCTCGTCGATCGCGGGCCAGCTCGGCAATCGCGTCATCGGTGCCTACGGCATGTCCAAGGCCGCCGAGAACCAGCTCGTCCGCAATCTGGCGCTCGAGCTCGGCGGGCGGCGCATTCGCGTCAACGGCGTCGCGCCGGGCCTCGTCCGCACCGACTTCTCGAAGGCACTGCTGTCCGATGACCGGGCCGTGAAGCACTTCGAGCAGACCACGCCGCTTGGCCGCATCGCCGAACCCGAAGACATCGCCCGCGTCATCGCGATGCTCGTCTCCCACGACGCGGGCTGGGTGACGGGGCAGGTGCTCGTCGCCGACGGCGGCATCACCGTGACCGGGGGGTTCTGACGGCGTGCGGGTCCTCGTGGCCATCGCCGTTCTCCTGCCCGCCCTGCTCGCGACGACGGCGGCCGCGCAGGTCTATCGCTACACCGACGAGAACGGCATTACCGTCCTGACCAATATCCGTCCCGACGCCGAGCGCTATCCCGACCTCGAGAACGTCGGCTGCTACGGCACCTGCATCACGGGCGTGGACTGGCATGCGACGCCGCTGCGCCGCGCCGAATACCGGCTCGAGGTGCGCGCTGCGGCCGAACTCTACGGCGTCGATCCGGCGCTGGTCCGCGCCATCATGCATGCCGAATCGTGGTTCAACGCCACGGCCGTCTCGCACGCCGGCGCGGAGGGGCTCATGCAGCTCATGCCGGCCACGCAGCAGCGCTTCGGCGTGGCCGATCCCTTCGATCCGCTCGACAACATCTCGGCCGGAACGGCCTACCTCGCCGAACTGCTGGAGCGATACGACGGGGACTGGCAACTGGCCGTGGCCGCCTACAACGCGGGAGAGACGGCCGTGGAGCGATACGGCGGCGTGCCGCCCTACGCCGAGACCGAGGAATACCTGCGCCGCGTGCGCATCCTGCGCGGGCGCTACGCCGACTGAGCGGCGCCCTCGGCGACCTCTTCGACGGGACGGGCCATCCAGCGGAACGCGGCCAGCATGGCCGCCGCGGAAATCCCCAGGCACAGCCACCACGGCCAGCCGAATCCTGCCGGCAGCGTCCCCAGAACCAGAGCGAAGCCGCCGGCCAGCAGCGCATAAGGCAGCTGGGTCCGGACGTGCTCGATGTGGTCGCAGCGGCTGGCCATCGACGACAGGATGGTCGTGTCCGAGATCGGCGAGCAGTGATCGCCCCAGACGGCGCCGCCCATGGGTGCCGCCACGGTCGCGTAGAGCACGTGCAGCGAGGCCTCGTCGGCCATGCCCTGTGCGGTCATCATGGCCCAGGCCAGCGGCACCATGAGCGGCAGCAGGATCCCCATCGTTCCCCAGCTCGACCCCGTGGCGAAGGCCGTCAGCCCCGCGACGACGAGGACCAGGGCCGGCAGGAAGCCGACGTGCATGGCGTCGCCGATCAGCGACTCCAGGTAGGCGGCCGTGCCGAGCGTCTCGGTGACGCCCGAAAGCGCCCAGGCCAGGATGAGGATGAGCACCGCGTAGAGCATGGACCGCGTACCGGCGAACCATGCCGCGACGCTGGCTTCGAGCGTCAGCACGCGCTGGGCGACCGACAGCGCGATGGCGACGAGCGACCCGGCCAGCGAGCCCCAGATCAGCGCCGTGTAGGGGTTGGAATCGCCGACGATTTCCTGCAGCGTTTCGCCCTCGCCGGTCACGAACATGCCGACGACGACGCCCCCGACCAGCGTGACGATCGGGATCACGGCGTTCAGCGCGCGCTTCGGTGCCGTGTCCTCGGGCTGGAGTTCGGCCATTTCGTCGGCCGTTGCGGCAGAAGCGCGCGTCGCCGGCGCCGGCCGGCCCTCGATGCGGGCCCTGCGTTCTGCCTCGCGCATGGGACCGAAGTCGCGACCCGTCGCCACGACGGCGAAGACCAGCACCAGCGCGAGAATGGGGTAGAAGCTGTAGGGGATCGAATTCAGGAATACGAGGTAGGCGTTGAGGTCGAGCCCGTCGACGGCGTCGATGGCGTCGCGCACGAGGCCGACCTCGTAGCCGACCCAGGTCGTGACCAGTGCGATGCAGGCGATGGGTGCGGCCGTGGAGTCGACGAGGTAGGCCAGCTTCTCCCGAGAGACGTTCAGGCGATCCGTGATCGGCCGCATGGTGTTCCCGACGATGAGCGTGTTGGCGTAGTCGTCGAAGAAGATCGCTAGGCCCATGGCCACCGTCGTGGCCATCGCACGCTGGGCGGTACTGGCGAAATCCACGATGCGTTCGACGATGCCGTGCATGCCGCCGTTGCGCGAAATGACGCCGACCATGCCGCCGATCAACATCGTGAACAGCACCACGGCTGCCTGGTCCGGCTCCGTCATGGCGCCCAGTACGTGATCGTCGGCGACCTCGAACAGAGAGGTGAACAGTGCCCCGATCTCGAAGTCTGCGATCGCCCAGGCGCCGATCCAGATGCCGGCGAAGAGCGCGGGGAGCACCTGGCGCAGCGCAAGGGCCAGCGCGATGGCCAGCAGCGGCGGCAGCAGCGAAATCCAGCCGTCGTGGGCGGCGGCCTCGGCCTGCGCCAGGCCGGTCGAGGGCAGGGCCAGCGCCAGGCCGGCCAGCAGGAACGGGAATCGGGACATCTTCAGCCTTCGGTCATCTGTTGGAGGATGCGGTCGGCCGCCTCGAAGCGTCCCACCAGGTCGTCGTGTTCGGCCAGCGCGTGCGGATGGCTTTCCAGCCACCGTCGCTGCAGCGCGTCGCGTTCGGCATCGAGGTCCGGCCGCGGCGCGCCCTCGGCCATGCGGCTCGACAGCCGCTGGATCTGGTAGTCCATGCGTCGCTGCCGGTCCTTTTCCGGCGTCTCGGTGCCCGACAGGAACTCCATCTCGATGACGACCTGCCTGGCATCGTCGGTCCATTGTTCGACCTCGGCGGCCAGCGCATCCGCGTCGCCGTCGCGCAGATCGGCCAGGCGTGCACCGAGCCGGCGCTGCAGTGGATCGTCATCGTCGACATCCGGGGCGTCGGGAAACTCTGCCTGCTCTTCGCGAGCCCGCCACCCCGCCTGCAGCGCCTCGGCCAGCGCCGCGAGGTGTCTGCCACTCTCGCGGCGCAAGCGGACCCGTCTTTCGCGCTGGCGGTCGCGATGCTTCGCCAGGGCCGCCTCGAAGCGCCGGCGCAGGTGCGGAGGGATCGGCTCCTGCGCCGTGAATTCGGCCTCGAGACCGGCCAGCGGCCCGGCCGCGTCGTCGAGCGCATCGTCTTCGGCCGAGGCGAGTTCCTCGGCACGTTGGCAGAGCGTCTCGATGCTGCGGACCCGCTCGCGCTCGGCCGCGTCCTCCTCCTTGCGCGAAGCCTTCAGTTCCTCGAACAGCGGGTCGATGGGTTCACGGAATTCCTTCCAGAGTTCGTCGTCGACCTTGCGGCGCGCCCGCCCGGCATTCTTCCACTCGGCCTGCAGCGACTTGGCGCGCTCCACGGCCACCGAGCGGTCCTTCTCGTGTGCGAGCTTCCGGGCCTCGGCGACGAGACGGCGCTTCTCGCGCTCGACGGCGTCGAAGTGGCGATCCAGGCCCGCGGAGAGATCGTCCATGAGCGAACGCAGTCGGCCAGCCATGCGTCCCCGCGCCTTCGGAGGCAGTTCGTCGAGATTCCGGATCGCCTGGCGCGCGGCGCGCAGGTACTTGAGCAGCTTCTGCTGCGGTGCCTCATCGTCCCCGGCGACGCCGGCCGCGTCGTCGACGAAGGACTCGAGTTCCTCCAGCGACCGGTCCTGGACCTCGTGGCGCTTCTCGAAGTAAGGCCGGGCCGTATCGAAGGCCTGCTTCGCGGCAGCCTGGAAGCGCCGCCACTGGGAGTGCGGGGCGGCGAAGCGGCGCTTGTCGCCGGGCAGCACCTCCTGGGCGTCGAGTTCCTTCCAGCGCGCGCGCAGTTCCTTGAGTCGGGCGGTGATCGCATCGGCGTGCAGCTCGGACTCCGCGAGTTCCTCGGCACGCTCGATGAGGCGCTCGCGCAGCTTGTTGTTCGACCAGTGCTGCCAGTTGCGCATCTCCTTGAGACGGCCGGCCATCCGCGTCAGCCGCCCCGATGCCTCGTCGGGCTGCTGCCTGCGCGGGATGCGGTCGAAGGCACTGCGCGCGGCGCGCACGGCTGCGTCGGACTCGACGATGTCGCCGCCCTCGAGCGCTTCGGCGGCCCGTGTCAGCGCGTCGTCGAGCTCGGCCAGCAGTTCCTCGACCGGCGGAGAGTCGGGTGACTCGCGGGACGGGGCGGCTTCGTTCTCGGCGGGTGCGCTGGTGGCCTCGCCGGCGGCGCGTGATCGGATCTCGTCTGCCAATGCCTCGAAGCGGGCCTTCGTCGTCCGGTCGGGGTCCGAGGGCTGCCCGATTCCCGCCCAGGCTTCGGCGAAGCGCTCGGACAGCTGCTCGAAGCGGCGGCGGACCCCGGCGGAGAACCGGCGGCCGGCCAGTGACTGGATTTCCTCGGTCATCGCGAGCAGGTCGGCGTTGGCCTCGGCGGGCGAAGCCGGTTGCTCGGCCGGCGGCACCGCCGATTGCGGTTCCAGGGAGCGCCGGACGATGGCCAGCGCGCCCGAGAAGCGGCGCTCCATGCCCTCGTCGGGATCCTCGATCGATTTCCACTCGGCCTCCAGCCGATCGGCCTCGGCCTCGCGGTCGCCGCGGAACGCGCCGCGGGCCAGGCTCTCGATGCGCTGGACCAGGGCCATGGCCAGTTCGTCGGCAGCGTCGTGGCGGCCGCTCCGACCTTCCAGCGCGGCGAGGCGCTTGAGCAGGGCCTGGTGACGCTGCTTGTGACGCTTCCTGAGCGGGCCGGCGATGCGCTTCAGCGTGGACGGCTGGTCGATGCGGGAGAGCAGCTCGGCCGCCACCTCCTCGTCGGGCTCTCCGACCAGCGCATCGCCGAGAAAGCCCTGCGCGTCGATCCGAGCGAGCGCCGCGCGCCGGACGGCCGCATCGGCGGCTTCGGTGGCCAGCCGGCGAAGCGTTTCACGATCCTCGAGCCCGGCGACCCAGGCGACGCGCTCGCCCGGGTTCTCGCTCGCCGAGGAGGTCACGGTCCTGATGAGGGCGCGATCGGCGGCCGCCCGGATCTCGGCGTCGTCGTCCGAGGCCCGGGCACCGAGCCACATCGACTCGTCGTCGAAGCGCTTCAGCGCGGCGAGCCGGACTTCCGCGGCCGGGTCGTCGCGGGCGATGTCGGCGAGCACGGCGAACATCTTCGTGTCGTTGCCGGTCTGCACGGCATGCAGCCGCGTGGTGGCGTCCCGGCTCTCCCATGGGTGGCCGAACAGGCGCTCCTTCAGGCTCATGACGGTCGCGGACTTCCGATTCCCAGGAACCCGGATTGTGCTTGATTCGCGGAAACGTTGCCAGCCGATGCGCCCGGAAGCGCCCGCTCGACGCCATGGGCGCGGCCGGTCGCGATCAGGAAAGCTGGCGGATCATGCTGAGCCCGGCGGCCCAGGTTCCGATCGCCGAGCCGAGGTTGGAGAGGAAAAAGACGAGGAAGACGCGCGCCACGCGGTTCGACCACCAGCCGCGAACGCGGACCACGTCGTCGCGCAGCGCCTCGAAGTCGGCGATCTTGGGCTTGCGCAGCCAGGCCTCCACGGCGCCCGTGACCATTCCGGCACCGACCGTGGGATTCAGCGAGGTCAGCGGCGCCGCACAGAGCCCTGTGAGGATCGTGAGGGGGTGGGCGCGGGCGACGGCCGCGCCGAGCGCAGACAGGCCGCCGTTGATGACCACCCAGGTCAGCACCAGCGACCAGCCGAGTTCCGGGCTGCGCGAAAAGCCGATCGCGAATCCCGTGACCACGGCGACGAGGATCAACCAGGGCAGCAGCTTCCAGATCGGCGACGGTGGGGGTACGGCATCGAGTTCGCGCAGCTGTCGGCCCGGCTCCGGGGCATCGGGTGCGGCCAGCGCTCCGGCGATGCCGTCGAGGTGACCGGCGCCCACCACGGCCAGCACGCGGCGCCCGGCACGGCCTGCGTTGTCCTGCCTCAGGCGCGCGGCCATGTAGCGATCGCGCTCGGCGATCAGGCTCTCGTAGAGTTCGGGCGATTCGTCCGCGAATTCGGTGAAGGTCTCGTTGAGGATGTCGCCCTGCTTGAGTCGCTCGATGTCGTCCTCGCCGATCTCCTCGCGCGAGAACAGCGACATCACGAGGCCGTTGGTCAGCACCCAGCGCTTCCACCACGAGAGCCGGCGCGAGGTCCGCTTCAGCGTCACACCGATCTCGCGATCGATGAGCTGCAGTTCCAGGCCGCGCTCGGAGGCCTCCTCCATGGCCGCCTTCATCTCGGCGCCGGGCTCGATGCCGAACTGTTCGGCGATGCGGCGCTGGTAGGCCGACAGCGCCAGGCTGGCCATCATCATGCCGGCCTTGCGCTGGCGGATGATCTCGAACAGGTTCATCTCGCGCCAGGCCGACGCATCGGTCAGGGCCTTGTGCCGGGAGCCGCAGAGCTCGACGGCCACGGCATCGAAGTCGCCGCCGTCGAGCTCGCGACGCACGGCTTCGACGCTGGCCTTGGAAACATGGGCCGTGCCGAGCAGGCGATAGAGAACGCCGTCGCGCTCGATCTCGCGGACGGGCTCGTCGGCGTCGGAACCGGACGGTTTCGGCTTCGGCGACGCCGAAGTTCCGGAAGGGGAGGCCATGGGGGGTCGATGCGGCGCTGGAGTGACGGACGCGAAGTGTAGCAGCCCGTCCCGGGTGCATCGTGCCGGCAATGCCCGGCTCCCTGGACGGTTCGATTCCGTCCCGCGCCGCCCCGGACGTGCGATGATGAGGCCGTTCGCCCAAGCACGCGGACCCTTCCAAGCCCATGCGATGGTGCCTCGAGTGAATCCGGACCAGTTCGATTTCAGGCAGATCGTCGAGGCCGCGCGCGATGTCGTGATGGTGACCGAGGCCGCACCGCTCGATGCACCCGGCCCGCGGATCGTCTACGTCAATCCGGCCTTCACGGCGCTGACGGGCTACACGCGCGAGGAGACGATCGGGGGAAACCCCCGCATGCTCCAGGGCGGTGCCACTTCCCGGGAGGCTCTCGACCGGATCCGCACCGCGCTCGAGCGTGGGGAAGCCGTGCGCGAAACCGTCCTCAACGTCGCCAGGGACGGGTCCGAGTACTGGCTGGACCTCAGCATCATGCCGCTGCACGGCGAGGACGGCCGCGTGACCCACTTCGTCGCCATCGAGCGCGACGTCACGGAGCGAAAGCGCCTCGAGGAGAAGCTCGAGCGCCTGTCCCGCACCGATCCCCTGACCCAGGTCCGCAACCAGCGCGCATTCGGCGACGACCTCGAGCGCGAGTTCTCGAGGTTCGATCGGGAGGGGGCGGTGTTCTCGATGCTGATGATCGACATCGACCACTTCAAGAAAATCAACGACACGCACGGGCATCGCGCCGGTGACGAAGCACTGGAGCAACTGGCATCGCTGATGGTCGCCGAGCTCCGGTCCCACGATCTCGTCGCGCGCGTCGGCGGCGAGGAGTTCTGCGTCCTGCTTCCCGAGACGCGGCTCGATGCCGCCGCACATATCGCCGAACGGCTGAGACGACGCTCCGGCGAGATGGAGGTCGAGGCGGGCGAGGACACGTCGTTCTCGCTCACGGTCAGCATCGGCGTCACCGAAGCCGACGAGCGCGACGGCGACCCCGAGGAGATCTTCGAGCGTGCCGATCGCGCGTTGTACGATGCCAAGCGCGGCGGACGCGACCAGGTCTGCTTGCGATCGGCAGGCGACGACAGCAAGGAGGAAAACCAATGAAACTCGATACCATCGGTCAGATCGCGATCACGGTCGAGGACGTGCCTCGCTCGCTGGGTTTCTACCGTGACGTGCTCGGCCTCGAGTTCCTGTTCCAGCCTTCTGCGGACCTCGCCTTTCTCGACGTCGGCGGCGTGCGCCTGATGCTGACGGTTCCTCAGGGGGCGGGTACGCCCGGCGAGAATTCCGTCCTGTACTTCCGCGTCGACGACATCGACGAGGCGCACGACGAACTCGGTACGCGCGGCGCCGAGTTCGAGCGTGGACCCGAGCGGGCCGCCAGGCTGCCCGACCACGAACTCTGGCTCGCGTTCCTGCGCGACCCGGAGGGCAACCTGATCGGATTGATGGAAGAGCGCCGCTGAGGCCCAGCGGCGGCCCGAGTACATCCCGGCACCGAGCCCGACACCGAAAGGAATCCCGAGTCATGCAATACCTGAGGACGCCCGACGAACGCTTCGAAGACCTGCCGGGCTGGAATTTCGAGCCGCGATACCTCCATGTCGACGACGGAGAGGGCGGCCGGCTTCGCGTGCACTTCGTCGACGAGGGCCGACGGGAGGCGCCGGTGGTCCTGCTGCTGCACGGCGAGCCCTCGTGGAGCTACCTGTACCGGCACATGATCGGGCCGCTCGTCGATGCCGGCCTGCGCGTCGTCGCGCCCGATCTCGTCGGCTTCGGGCGCTCGGACAAGCCGGCGCGCCGCGAGGATTACACATACCAGCGGCACGTCAACTGGCTGGGCTCGGTCGTTGCCCAGCTCGAGCTCGTCGACGTCACGATGTTCTGCCAGGACTGGGGCGGGCTGCTCGGGCTTCGGCTCGTGGCCGAGACGCCGCAGCGGTTCTCGGGCGTGGTGGCTGCCAACACCTTCCTGCCGACCGGTGACGAGCCGACGGGGCCGGCCCTGGAGCAATGGCGCGAGTACTCGCAGCGCGTGGATGTCTTCCCGGCCGGCGAAATCGTCCAGCGCGGCAGCCAGCGGCCGCTCGGGGAGGCCGAGCGCGCGGCCTACGACGCGCCCTTTCCCGAGGAGACCTTCAAGGCCGGCGCGCGCGCCTTTCCCATGCTCGTGCCCGCGCGTCCCGACGACCCGGCCAGCGAGGCCAACCGTACCGCCTGGCGCCGTCTGTCGGACTACCGCAGGCCGTTCCTGACGCTGTTCGGTGAGGAAGATCCGATCACGCGCGGCGCCGACCTCGTGATGCAGGATCGGATTCCCGGTGCCGAAGGCCAGCCCCATCGCCGGATTCCCGCGGCGGGACATTTCCTCCAGGAGGACGTACCCGGCGAGCTCGTCGACGCGCTTCGCGAATTCGTCGATGCACCGTCCGACGGCTGACGTACCGGAAGCAACCCACCGCGCCCGTCGCCTCGTATATAGTTCCGGCCGGCCCCCGGCGGGGTGCCGCCCGGCACGTCCAGATACCAGGATGCAGAAGATGAGCGACCCGATTGCCGAAAAGATCGCCGAACAGATTGCCGACCGAACCCGATCGACGCTGGCGATGATCTCGCTGGCCATGGCGCTCCTGGCGCCGGTTCCCGCAATGGCCGACGACGACAGCGAAGTCCGGGACTGGCACCTCGGCGTCTACTCCGGCCGCGCCGCCAAGGATCGGCTGCTCGACATCATCACGCAGTACGACACGGGCTTCATCGATTCCTACCTCGTGGCCCTCGCGCCCGGCTTCGTCCACCGCGAAACCCGCCGCTGGCGCTTCGAGGTCGAGGCCCAGGCCGTCAAGCACTGGGGCGAGCAGGATCACTGGGAGTTCAATGCCGCCTATATCGCGCGCTGGAAGCCGTTTCCCTGGGACGGGACCATCGACACCAGCATCGCAGTCGGCGGCGGGGCCTCGTATGCACTGGAAACCCCTCCCATCGAACCGCGTGCCGATCGCGAGACCGTCGAGGACAGCGCGAAGCTGCTCGGCTACCTGATGCTCGAGATCGAGGCCGGTCCGCCGGGCGACGCGCCCTGGTCGGTATTCGTGCGCCTGCATCACCGGTCGGGCGCCAAGGGGCTGTTCAAGGACGTCAACGGCGGTTCGAACTTCGTGACCGGCGGACTGCGCTGGGAGTTCTGAGTCCTTCGGCCGCCGGCCGGTGACAATCGCTCCGGTACAGCGGCGTATACTGGAAACAGTACCCGGTGCGGGAAGGCGTTCTGTCTCCGATCGATCCCATCATCGTTCTTGCGTTGCTACTGGCGATCCTTCTCGTGCTGGGCTCGCTGGAGGCACTGCACCACCGGCGCGTCCTGAAGAGACTTCCGGTCCGCATCCACGTCAACGGCACGCGCGGGAAGACCAGTGTCGTGCGCCTGATCGCCGCGGGATTGCGGGGTGGCGGACTGCGCGTCTGTGCCAAGACCACGGGATCGTTCGCCGCCGTGTCGAGTCCCGACGGCGAGGAATTTCCGCTGCATCGCCCCAACCAGCCGAACGTCATCGAGCAGATGCGCGTCATGAACCGCATCGTCGGCTTCGATCCGGACGTCGTCATTCTCGAATGCATGGCCCTGCAGCCCCAGTACCAGGAACTCACGGAGCGGCAGATGATCCGCTCCACGCACGGCGTGATCACCAACGCTCGCCCAGACCATCTCGACATCATGGGCCCGCGCCCCGAGGACGTCGCACGCGCGCTGGCGGGATCGGTGCCGTACGGCAGCCGGCTGTTCACCGCCGAGCGCAAGCACCTGGAGATCTTCGAGCGTGCGGCACGGGATCGCGGCACGGAGATCTCCGTGATCGAGGAGGAGGATGTCGAGGCGGTCGACGAGAAGGACCTCGAGAAATTCCGCTACGCGGAGCACGCGGAGAACGTGGCGCTGGCGTTGCGGGTCTGCGAAAACCTCGGCGTGGACCGCGACGCGGCGCTGGCGGCCATGCAGAACCTCGAGCCGGAAGTGGGCGCCACGCGAATCCTCGACATCGACTTCTTCGGCCGCAGCCTGTTGTTCGTCAATGCCTTCGCCGCCAATGATCCGGAATCCACCGAGATGATCTGGGAGCGTGTGGTCGAGCGCTACGGCGAGGGCCGTTCGAAGATCGCGCTCGTCAACTGCCGCTTCGACCGGCCGCAGCGCTCGCAGCAGATGGCCGAGGTCGCCTCGAAGTGGGCCCCGGCCGATCGCTACCTGCTCATGGGCAGCGGGACGCTGCTGTTCGCGCGTGCCGCCGTGCGCCACGGTCTGGGCGCGTCGAAGATGACCGTCGTCGAGGCGCTGGAGCCCGGCGAAGTCTTCGAGACGGTCCTCGAACATGCCGAAGGTGATGCGCTCATCGTCGGCATGTGCAACGTACACGGGGGCGGCGCCGACGTCGCCCGCTATTTCAGCAATCGCGCCGCGAGGTCCCAGCCGCTGTGATCGTCCTGAACCTTCTCGCCATTTCGATCGGAATCGGCCTGGTGGTCACGCTGCTGCTGACCGAACTCTTCGGTCTGGCCGCCGGCGGGCTCGTGGTGCCGGGCTACATCGCCCTGACGCTGATGCAACCCTGGAGCGTGGCGATCACGCTGGCCGCGGCGTGGCTGACCTACGTCAGCGTCCGCACGCTGTCGACGTTCCTCGTCATCTACGGCCGACGCAAGACCGCGCTGATGATCCTGATCGGCTACCTCATCGGCAGCATCATCGACCTCTCGATCGGCGGATCACTGAGTTTCCAGGACGGAGGCGCCACCAGCGGCGGCGTACCCGGGAGCGCGTACTCGTTCCTCGAGCTGCGCG
>JAWVZQ010000052.1:0-11917 GCA_033722095.1 Wenzhouxiangellaceae bacterium
AGACCACGTGGCGCATGCACGCGAGCATCACGGTGAACATATCGAAGCCCACGCGCATGTATACCTGCAGCGGCATCTTCAGCGCGAAACCACTGAGGAGGATGCCACGGCGAAGGAAAACCATGCTCGCCAGGTGCTCCTTCCACTGCTGGTCGAGGACGTTGAGCATGACGGCCTTCTCGAAGTTGCGCATGACCTTTTCCCCGGTCTGGCGCTCCTTGTCGGCGAGGTGCTCGATGAGGTTCTCGCGAATCCGCTCGCGCACGCCCTCCTCGGCCAGGTCTTCGTCGTCTTCCAGCCATTGCTCGATGGGCATCTCGAGTCCGAACTCGCCCTCGATGGCCTTCTCGAGACCCTCGACGTCCCAGAGCTCGGCGATCGACTGCGGCGGGATGTAGCGGCTGACGAGGTCGTCGATGACTTCGTCGCGCATCTCCTCGATGTAGTCGTGGACGTCGTCGGCTTCCATGAGCTCGTTGCGCTGTGCATAGATGACGCGGCGCTGGTCGTTGGCCACGTCGTCGAAGTCCAGCAGGTTCTTGCGCATGTCGAAGTTGTGCGCCTCGACCTTGCGCTGGGCGTTCTCGATGGCCCGGGTGACCCACGGATGCTCGATGGCCTCGCCTTCCTGCATGCCGAGCTTCTGCATCATGTTGCCGAGGCGCTCGGATGCGAAGATGCGCATGAGGCTGTCTTCGAGCGACAGGTAGAAACGGCTCGAGCCCGGATCGCCCTGTCGGCCCGCGCGACCGCGCAGCTGGTTGTCGATGCGCCGCGACTCGTGGCGTTCGGTACCGATGATGTGCAGGCCGCCGGCCTCGATGACCCGGTCGTGGCGCTGTTTCCAGTCCTCGCGGACCTGCTTGCGCTTGTCGTCGGAAATCTCCTCTCCGAGCTCGGCGAGTTCGGCGTCGAGGCTGCCCCCGAGCACGATGTCGGTGCCGCGCCCGGCCATGTTCGTGGCGATGGTCACCGCGCCGGGCCGGCCGGCCTGGGCGATGATCTGCGCCTCGCGCTCGTGGTGCTTGGCATTGAGCACCTCGTGCTTGATTCCGGCTTTCTTGAGCTGCCGCGAGATCAGTTCCGAGGTCTCGATCGACGTCGTGCCGACGAGCACGGGCTGGCCGTTCCCGGAACGCTCCTTGATGTCCTCGATGATCGCGGCGTACTTTTCGGCCGGGGTCAGGAAGACGAGGTCGGCCTGGTCGTCGCGGACCATCGGCTTGTGCGTGGGCACCACCACGACCTCGAGGCCGTAGATGGTCTGGAATTCGTAGGCCTCGGTGTCGGCCGTGCCGGTCATGCCGGCCAGCTTCTCGTAGAGGCGGAAGTAGTTCTGGAACGTGATCGAGGCCAGCGTCTGGTTCTCGCGCTGGATCGGCACGCCTTCCTTGGCCTCGATGGCCTGGTGCAGGCCGTCGGACCAGCGCCGGCCCGGCATCGTGCGGCCCGTGAATTCGTCGACGATGACGACCTCGCCGTCGTTGACGATGTAGTCGACGTCCTTGTTGAACAGGTGGTGCGCGCGCAGGCAGGCGTTCAGCGTGTGCATGAGCGCCAGGTTGTTCGCGTCGTAGAGGCTGTCATCCTCCTCGAGCAGGCCGGCCTGGACGAGCAGGCCCTCGACCTTGGCCATGCCGTCTTCGGTCAGATGGACCTGCTTGGACTTTTCGTCGAGCGAGAAGTCGCCGGGGCCGTCCTCCTCCTCCTGGCGCTCGAGCTGCGGCGCGATGCGGTTGATCTTGACGTAGAGCTCGGGGCCCTCGTCGGCCGGGCCCGAGATGATCAGCGGCGTGCGCGCCTCGTCGATGAGGATGGAGTCCACCTCGTCGACGATCGCGTAGTGCTGGCCGCGCTGGACCTTCTGCTCCAGCGAGAAGGCCATGTTGTCGCGCAGGTAGTCGAATCCGAACTCGTTGTTCGTGCCGTAGGTGATGTCGCAGGCGTAGGCAGCGCGCTTGGCGGCCGCGCTCATGCCGGGGACCGATACGCCCACGCTCAGGTCCAGCGACTCGTAGACGGGCTTCATCCAGTCTGCGTCTCGCCGCGCCAGGTAGTCGTTGACGGTGACGACGTGAACGCCCTTGCCCGGGATAGCATTGAGGTAGACGGCCAGCGTGGCCACGAGCGTCTTGCCCTCGCCGGTCTTCATCTCGGCGATCTTGCCCTGGTGCAGGACCATGCCGCCGATCAGCTGGACGTCGAAGTGGCGCATGCCCAGCGTGCGCACCGCGGCCTCGCGCACGACGGCGAACGCCTCGGGCAGCAGGTCTTCGAGCGACTCTCCGTCCTCGTGGCGCCGGCGGAACTCCGCGGTCTTGCCGCGCAGGTCGTCGTCGCTGAGTTGCTGCGTGGATTCCTCCAGCGCGTTGATGCGCTCGACGTCCTTCTGCATCTGCTTCAGCAGGCGCTCGTTGCGGCTGCCGACGATGCGGGTGATCAGTTTCTTGAGCATGAACAATCCATTCCGTCCGGGGGCGACCGAAACGCGCGGTCCACGTTGACGTGGGGACGCAGGCTCCCGTCTGCAAGATGGGGGCGGCCGGCGGCCGCCGATCCAATCGCGCATTCTATCGAATCGGGAACCGCGGTGACGGCCCGTGGAAGCGCCGGAAGCAGGGTCGGCTGGTAGACTTCATCGCGATCCACCGCCCGGCATCCCGCGCATGAGCGACACCCCGAACCGCCAGGACCGAGCCCGCAGCGCCCGCGGCGTCGACGAGATCGCCCGCGGCGAATCCGGGCTGGCCTCGGCACTGCGGCGCGCCGAGGCCTACCTGGCGTTGGACCGGCGCATCCGCACGGCCCTCGGCGACGCCGTTCCGCCGGGCCTGCGCGTGGCCTGCGTCGAGGACGGACGGCTGATCGTGGCCGCCGACGGGCCGGCAGCGGCCACGCGTGCCCGCTGGGCCGCGGACGCGATGCTGGCCGAAGCCGGACGACACTGGCCCGAGAAGCTGCGCGGCGTGAAGATCGTCGTGGTGCCCGGGATGGGCGAAGCCTGAACCCGCTCGCCGGTGCGGCGCGGGCCTGTGCGGCCTAGAGGGCCTGGGCCGGCTGCAGGTAGGAAATCGGGGCGCCCGGCGCGTCGGTCACCGTGACCTCTTCCCAGGCGCTCTCGTCTGCGAGCAGCCTGCGCAGCAGCTGGTTGTTGAGTTCGTGGCCCGACTTGTATCCGACGAAGTGACCGATCGGGCTCGCGCCGAGCAGGTAGAGGTCACCGATGGCGTCGAGTACCTTGTGCTTGACGAACTCGTCCTCGTAGCGCAATCCGTCGGCATTGAGCACGCGATAATCGTCGACGACCACGGCGTTGTCGAGGCTGCCGCCGAGCACGAGGTTGCGCTGGCGCAGGTACTCGATGTCGCGCATGAAGCCGAAGGTCCGCGCGCGTGCGATTTCCTTGAGGTAGGAGGTCGTCGAGAAGTCGAGATCCAGGCTGCAGTTGCGGTTGCGGAACACGGGGTGGTCGAAATCGATCTCGAACGAGACGCGGAAGCCCTCGTGCGGCTCGAACCGCACCCACTTGTCGCCGTCGCGAAGCTCGACGCGCTTGCGGATGCGGATGAACCGCTTCGGTGCGTTCTGCTCGGCGATGCCGGCCGACTGGATCAGGAACACGAACGGCCCGGCACTGCCGTCCATGATCGGGACCTCGGAGGCCGTCAGGTCGACGTAGAGGTTGTCGATGCCGAGACCCGCCAGCGCCGACATGAGGTGTTCGATCGTCGCCACCCGCGTGCCATCGGCGCCCACGAGCGTCGTCGACAGGGCCGTGTCGCCGACGTGGTCGGCGTCGGCGCGGATCTCGAAGACCGGATCCAGGTCGATGCGCCGGAAGACGATGCCGGTATTCGCCGGGGCCGGGCGCAACGTCATGACGACCTTTTCGCCGGAGTGCATGCCGACACCGGTCGCGCGGATGACGTTCTTGAGAGTTCTTTGCTGGATCACGGGCAGGATTTTCGGGCGTTCAAGCGCGCCGATGTTACCACAGCGGGGGCCATTCCCGGCCCGGATGACGCTTTTGCGACACGCCTTGTTGCGCATTCGCGACAGTCGGCGGCCCGGCCGGCACGGCGAGGAGCCGGCCGGGACCGCGGACTGCGCGCAGGCCGGTCAGTCGGCCTGGTTGCGGAGGAATGCCGGGATATCGAGATACTCGAGCTCCGTCTGTTCAACGTCTTCACCGCGCCGGCCGCCGCGACCGCGCGACGACGAGGCCTCCGAGCGGCCGGACTCCGGCTCGTCCTCGGACTCCCGGATCGGCCGGTCGTCGGTGCCGGTACGAACGAGCTTCATCGGCTTCTCCTGGCGCCGCGCCGAGGCCTGTCCGAGGCCCGTCGCGACGACGGTGACGCGGATTTCGTCGTTCATGTCGGGGTCGATGACGGTACCCATGACGACCGAGGCGTCCTCGCTGGCCAGGTCGGCGATCGTCGTGCCGACTTCCTCGAACTCCTTCATCGAGAGGTTCATGCCGGCCGTGACGTTGACGAGGATGCCGCAGGCGCCCGAGAGATTGACGTCCTCGAGCAGCGGGGAACCGATGGCCGACTGGGCGGCCATGAGTGCGCGGTCCTGGCCCGTGGCGCTTCCCGAGCCCATCATCGCCATGCCCATCTCCGACATGACCGTGCGCACGTCGGCGAAGTCGACGTTGATCAGGCCGGGACGCGTGATGAGTTCCGCGATGCCCTGCACGGCGCCCGAGAGCACCTGGTTGGCGGCCTTGAAGGCGTTCAGCAGCGTGATGTCCGGCCCGAGGACGCTGAGCAGCTTGGCATTGGGGATCGTGATCAGAGAGTCGACATGGTGGGTCAGTTCGTCGATGCCCTGCTGGGCCACGCCGAGGCGCCGCTGGCCCTCGAACGGGAACGGCTTGGTGACCACGGCCACGGTCAGGATGCCCATCTCCTTGGCCGTCTGGGCAATGACGGGGGCGGCGCCCGTGCCCGTGCCGCCGCCCATGCCGGCGGTGATGAAGACCATGTCCGAGCCGTCGAGCAGCTCCGTGATCCGGTCGCGGTCCTCGAGCGCGGCCTGTCGGCCGACCTCGGGATTGGCCCCGGCGCCGAGGCCCTTGGTGACGCTCGAGCCGATCTGCAGGGTCTGCTTGCCGCTGAAACTCTTCAGCGCCTGAGCGTCGGTGTTGACCGAAACGAATTCCACGCCCTCGATCGCGGCCTCGACCATCTGGTTGACGGCGTTTCCGCCGCCCCCGCCGATGCCGAGCACCTTGATCGATGCGCTGGGTGTGTAGTTCTCCAGAACTTCAAATGCCATGATGTTTCTCCTGTTTCTCGCCGTTTGTAGACACGGATCTCCGGAAATGGCGCGGCGCGCATCTTCTTGGCGGATGCTTGTCGCCGCGCCCGATCGGGCCCGCAATTCGAATGTAGGGAGCGAGTCCCATCAGAACTCGCCCTGGAACCACTGGCGGAATCGCGCCAGCAGGCCGCCGGCCGAGCCGCGACCGAGGCTGCCGCCCCGGCTCCGGTCCAGCCGGCTGCCGCGAAGCAGCAGCCCCACGCCGGTGGCGTGAATCGGGTTGTTGACGACCTCGGACAGGCCCCGCACGTGCTGCGGTGCGCCGAGGCGGACGGGCATGTGCATGATTTCCTCTGCCAGTTCGACGACGCCCTCCATGCGCGCGCCGCCCCCGGTCAGGACGAGGCCGGCCGGGATCAGGTTCTCGCAGCCGGACTGGCGCAGCTGCTTGTGGACGTGGTCGAACAGTTCGCGGTAGCGCGCCTCGACGACCTGGGCCAGCGTCTGGCGCTCGAGTCGTCGCGGCGGCCGGTCGCCCACGCTGGGCACCTGGATCGTCTCGTCGCTGGAGGCCAGTTCCTCGAGCGCACAGGCGTACTTGATCTTGATCTCCTCGGCGTGCAGCGTCGGCGTGCGCAGCGCCACGGCGATGTCACTGGTCACGAGGTCACCGGCGATCGGGATGCAGGCCGTGTGCTGGATGGCGCCGTCAGCGAACACCGCGATGTCGGTGGTCCCGGCGCCGATGTCGATGAGCCCGATGCCCAGTTCCTTCTCGTCGTCGGACAGCACCGACTCGCTGGAGGCGAGCTGGTGCAGGATCAGGTCGTCGACCTGCAGGCCGCAGCGGGCCACGCACTTGGTCACGTTCTGGACGGCGCTGACCGCGGCCGTGACGAGATGGACCTGGACCTCTAGCCGCACCCCGGACATGCCCACGGGCTGCCGGATTCCGTCCGTCGAATCGATGACGAAGCCCTTGGGCAGCACGTGCAGGATCCGCTGGTCGGCCGGGATCGCCACGGCCCGGGCCGATTCGAGCACGCGCTCGACGTCCGATTCGTCGACCTCGGAGTCGCGGATGGCCACGGCTCCGTGCGAGTGGCGGGAACTCACGTGGGTGCCCGCGATTCCGGCGAACACCGAGTGGATCTCGCAGTCGGCCATGAGTTCGGCTTCCTCGACCGCACGCTGGATCGACTGCTCCGTCGACTCGATGTCGACGACCATCCCGCGCTTGAGACCGCGCGAGGCGTGCGAACCCAGCCCGATCACCTCCACGCCGCCGTCGGGCTGCACTTCGCCGACGATGGCGACGATCTTGCTGGTGCCGATGTCGAGCCCGACGACCAGCGACTTGTCCGGCTTTCTAGCCATGATTGCCGTTCACTCCGATGTGTTCCTCGTTGTCGGTCATGCGCGAGGGCTCGCGCTCGGCCGTGGTCACGGCCAACCCGTTCGGGTAGCGCAGATCGACGAAGCGCACGCCCTGCATTCTCGCCAGGTCCCGGCGCACGGCCAGGAAGCGCTCGAGTCGCTCGACGACCTGCTCGCGGCCGAGCAGCAGCCGGCGACCGTCGACGAGCTCCAGCGTCCAGGAGCCGCGCGGGTCGCGATCCAGCGCTGCGAGTTCGAGCCCGGCCGAGGCCAGTCGCGGTGCGAAGCGCCGGAACGCCTCGAAGACCTCCTCGCGGCGCCCCTCGGGACCCGTCAGGCGAGGCAGACCCTGCATTCCGTCGGTACCGGCCACGTCGAAGGGCTCGCCGCCGCGGCTGACGAGCGTCGTCCGGTTCCACCGCGCCGCGGCGCGGTGCTCGACGACGACGATGTGCAGCGCGTCGGGCCAGTGGCGCGCAACCGACGCCTCGGCGATCCAGGGCAATGCCTCGACGGCGCTTCGTGCATCGTCGACATCGACGGCGAAGAAGCCGCGGCGCGCCGATTCGGCCACGGCCGCGCGGACCTGCGCGGCCGTCGTGCGCTCGATCTGGCCCTCGACTTCGAGCCAGCGGATCGGCCAGCGCTGCGCGTCGTGCCAGCCGGCGGACCAGGCCGCGAGGCCTCCGATCAGCAGCAACGCGACGGGTGTCGCGACCCACCATCCCAGCGTCTTCATGTCGAACCTCCTGCCGTGGCCAGGACGCGCGCGACCAGCGCGTCGAAATCGATGCCGGCCGCGGCCGCGGCCATGGGCACGAGCGAACGCTCGGTCATGCCGGGCACGGTGTTGACCTCGAGCAGCCACGGCGCACCGTCCTCGTCGACGAGGAAGTCGACGCGGCCCCAGCCGGCGCCGCGCAGGACTTCGAAGGCGTCCGCGGCGAGCGCGCGGAATGCACGTTCGCGATCGGCGTCGAGCCCGGCGGGGCAGTGGTACCGCGTCTGGCTGCTCACGTACTTGGCGTCGTAATCGTAGAAGGCGCCCGCCGCCTCGATGCGGACCAGCGGGAGCGGCTCTCCGTCGACGATCGCGGCCGTGTACTCGGGGCCGCGGATGCATCGCTCGACGAGGGCCCGCTCGTCGTGCTCCAGCGCACGCGCCAGGGCGTCGGCCAGCCCGTGGGCGGTGTCGAGTCGCGTCATGCCGACACTCGAGCCCTCGCGCGCCGGCTTGACGAACAGCGGAGAGGCTTCGTCGAAGGCCGCGGCGATGTCCTCGGCCTCGTCCGCGGAGGTGGCCTCGCGCCAGTCCGGCGTCGGCAGCCCTGCCTCTCGCCACAGTCGCTTGGTCAGCGGCTTGTCCATGGCCAGTGCCGAGGCCAGCACGCCCGATCCCGTGCACGGCACGCCGAGCAGCGCGAGGGCGCCCTGCAGGCAACCGTCCTCGCCGCCGCGTCCGTGCATGACGTTGAACACCCGGCTGATGCGGCCGGCACGCGCCGCGTCGAGCACGGCCGCGGCGCCGTCGAGCAGCACGACGTCCTCACCGAGGCGCTCCAGAGAGGCGGCGACGGCCCGGCCGCTGTTCAGCGAGACCTCGCGCTCGGCACTGTCGCCGCCGTAGGCCAGCCCCACCGGGCCGCGGATGTCTGCACGCGCACTCATGCGTCGCGCTCCCGCAGTCTCGAGGCGAGCTGTCCGATGTCGCCGGCGCCCATGACCAGCACGAGGTCGTTGTCCTCGATGATTCCGTCGAGCGCGTCCTCGGCCTCGGCCGGGTTCCGGACGCGGTGTACGGCCGGCCCGCCCCGACGCGTGACGGCGTCGCCGAGCACGTCGGAGCCGATGCCCGCGATCGGGCGCTCGCCGGCCGGGTAGATGTCGAGCAGCACGACGACGTCGGCGCCGGCGATGACGCGGGCGAACGCGTCGAACTGGTCTCGCGTACGCGTGTACCGGTGCGGCTGGAAAACGAGCACGAGCCGCCGATCCGGCCAGCCGCCGCGCGCGGCGCGCAGCACCGCGTCGAGTTCGGTCGGGTGATGGCCGTAGTCCTCGAAGACCTCGGCGCGTCCGGCGCCGAACGCGATCTCTCCGATGGCCGCGAAGCGGCGCCCGATGCCCGAGAAACCTTCGAGCCCGGAGACGATGGCGTCGGCGTCGATGCCCAGTTCCCAGGCAACGGCCGCAGCGCCCACGGCATTCTGCACGTTGTGCGATCCGGGCTGGTTCAGCGTCACGGGCCGCGGCTCGGGGTCGCCGGGCAGTACGAGGCCGAAGCGCATGCGCCGGCCCTGCTGCGCGAGGTCGACGCCGCGCACGTCGGCGTCGGGCGACATCCCGTAGGTCAGGACGGTGCGGCCCACGTCGGGCACGAGTTCGGCGACGTGGGGATCGTCGATGCAGGTCACGGCCACCCCGAAGAACGGCAGGTGGTGCAGGAACTCCAGGAACGCGCTCTGCAACCGGTCGAAGCTGCCCTGGTAGGCGTCGAGGTGATCGCGGTCGATGTTCGTGACCAGCGAGATCACGGGCTGCAGCAGCAGGAAGGAGCCGTCCGACTCGTCGGCCTCGGCCACGAGGTAGCGGCCCTCGCCGAGACGGGCGTTGGACTTGAAGGCATTGACGAGGCCGCCGATGACGAAGGTCGGATCCATTCCGGCCGCGTCGAGCAGGCTGGCCACCATCGAGGTCGTCGTGGTCTTGCCGTGCGTGCCGGCCACGGCGATGCCCTGCCGGAAGCGCATGAGTTCGCCGAGCATTTCGGCGCGCGGCACCACGGCGATGCGCTCGGCGCGCGCGGCTTCTAGCTCGACGTTGTCGGCCGCGATCGCGCTCGAGGAGACGACGACGTCGGCGCCGCGGACGTTGCCGGCGTCGTGGCCGATCCGCACGTCGATTCCGCGCTCGCGCAGGTGGCGCACGGCCTCGGACTCGGCCAGGTCGCTGCCGGCGACCTCGAAGCCGAGATCGGCCAGCACCTCGGCCAGGCCGCTCATGCCGGCACCACCGATGCCGACGAGATGAATGCGTCGCACGCGGTGCATCAGGCCCGTGGCGGGACGTGCGGCCGTCATGCCAGCACCTCCCTGCAGGCTGCCGCGACGCGGTCTGCGGCGTCGGGCATCGCGCGGGCACGGGCCCGGCGCGCCATGGCCGACAGCGTCTCGCGGTCCAGGTCCTCGAGCCTCCGGGCCAGGCGCTCGGCATCGAATTCGTCCTGCCGCACGCACCAGGCCCCGCCGCGGTCGGCGAGGAATCGCGCGTTCTCGGTCTGGTGATCGTCGACGGCGCCGGGGAACGGCACGAGCACGGCCGGAACGCCGGCAGCGGCGAGTTCGGCGACGGTCAGCGCGCCGGCCCGGCAGATGGCCACGTCGGCCCAGCCCCAGGCGTCGGCCATGTCGTCGATGAATGCCGAAACCTCGGCCTCGACGCCGAGGTCCGCATAGCGCTGGCGCGCGTCTTCCCACTGGCGGCCGCCCTGGTGACGCACTGCGGGGCGATCGGCCGGATCCAGGCGAGACAGGGCGTCGGGCACGATCTCGTTGAAGACGGCCGCGCCCTGGCTGCCGCCGATGACGAGCACGCGCAGCGGTCCCTCCCGACCCGCGTAGCGACGCTCCGGGGGCGGCAACGCGGAGATTTCCTCGCGAACCGGGTTGCCCGTCACGCGCGCGCCTTCGAAGACGTCGGGGAAGCCCGTGCAGACGATGCCGGCCAGCGGCCGCAGCAGGCGGTTCGTCCAGCCGGCCACGGCGTTCTGTTCGTGGATGACGAGGCGCACGCCGAGCAGCCGCGCGGCGACGCCCGCAGGGCCCGCGGCATAGCCGCCCATGCTGAGTGCGCATCCGGGCCGATGCTCGCGCAGCAGCCGCCACGACTGGACGATCGCGCGCAGGATCCGGAACGGCGCGGCAAGCCAGCCGGTCAGCCCGCGGCCGCGCAGCCCGCGGATGCCGACGCGGTCCAGCGGCAGGCCGGCCGTCGGGACCAGCCGATTCTCGAGACCGTGCGGAGTGCCCAACCAGCGCACGTCGACGCCGTCGGCGACGAGGCGCCTTGCCACGGCCAGCCCCGGGAAGATATGCCCGCCTGTGCCGCCGGCCAGGATGGTCACGCGTCTCGGCACGGATCGGCGCGTCATGCCAGCCACTCCCGGTGGTGGCGCGGCCGCCGCAGCGCCTCGCGATCGAGTTCCCAGCCGATGCGCAGCACGAGTCCGATGGCCAGCATCGTCATCATGAGGCTGCTTCCTCCGGCCGATACCAGCGGCAGCGTCAGGCCCTTGGTGGGCAGCACGCCGAGGTTGACGCCGATCGACACCAGTGCCTGCAACCCCAGCCAGAGCCCGATGCCGAACGCGACGTATGCCGGGAACAAGCGCCCGGCCTCGTGGGCCCGCCAGCCGATCCGGAACACGCGCACGACGAGCACGCCGAACAGGCCGATGACCGTCAGGATGCCGATCAGTCCGAGCTCCTCGGCCAGGATCGCGAAGATGAAGTCGGTGTGGGCCTCGGGCAGGTAGAACAGTTTCTGGACGCTGCCGCCGAGGCCGACGCCGGCGATCTGCCCGCGACCGACCGCGATCAGCGCCTGGACGAGCTGGAAACCGGCATCGAAGGGGTCCGAGAACGGGTCGCCGACGATGGCGATGCGGCGCAGGCGGTAAGGCTCGAGCGCTGCGAAGGTGACCAGCGGCAGGCCGGCCAGGCCCACGAGCGAGAGGTATTTCCAGGCCGCGCCGGCCAGCCAGACCATGCCGCCGAGCACCGCAAGGATGACCACGGCCGACCCCATGTCGGGCTGCTTGAGCAGGATGCCGGCGATCAGCGCCGCGACGAGCAGCGGCTTGATGGTCTCGAACAGCCCCGCCCCGTTGATCTGCGGGCGCCGGGCGAGGTAACTGGCCACATAGAGGACGAGCAGCAGCTTGACCGCCTCGACGACCTGGAAGCGGAACAGGCCGAGGTTGAGCCAGCGCGTCGCGCCGTTGACCGTCACGCCCAGTCCCGGGACCATGACGAGCGCCAGCAGGACCAGCGCGGCAAGCAGGCACAGCCGTCCGGCATTCTCCATTCGGCCCAGCGGCACCCACATGGCGCCGACGGCCAGGGCCAGGCCCAGCGCGACGAAGAACAGGTGCCGGACGAGGAAATGCCAGGGGCCGACGTCGTACTTCTCGGCCACGGCCACCGACGTCGACGCGACCATGACCACGCCGACGGTCAGCAGGCACAGCGCGGCGATGAGCAGCGGCTGA
>JAWVZQ010000053.1:0-11893 GCA_033722095.1 Wenzhouxiangellaceae bacterium
CCTCTAAGGGCCGCTGGCACGACACCCGACGGCGGAACTCAGAACGCGTTGATCCCCGTCAGCTCCCGCCCGACGACGAGCTGGTGGATGGTCTCGGTGCCCTCGTAGGTGATGACGGACTCGAGGTTCAGCATGTGGCGGATGGGCACGTACTCGAGCGTGATGCCCGACCCGCCGAGAAGGTCGCGACAATCGCGCGCGATGTCGAGGGCCATTCGAACGTTGCTCCACTTCGCCAGGCTGACCTGCGTCGGGTGCATGCGGCCGGCGTCCTTGAGGCGGCCCAGGCGCAGCGCCAGGAGGCGTGCCTGGGTGATGCGGCGTGCCATGTCGGCAAGCCGCAGCTGCACGCTCTGGTTCGCAGCCAGCGGGCGCTTGAACAGCTCGCGGTCCGAGGTGTAGCGGATCGCCTCGTCGAGGCAGGCCACGGCCGCGCCGATCGGCCCCCAGCAGATGCCGAACCGGGCCTGGGTCAGGCACGACAGAGGGCCCTTGAGCCCGCGCGCACCGGGAAGGCGATTGGCCTCCGGCACGCGCACGCCGTCGAAGTACAACTCCGAGGTCACCGAAGCGCGCAGCGACATCTTGGCCTTGATGTCGCGCGCTTCGAAGCCGTCGGAATCCGTCTCGACGATGAAGCCCTGGATGCCGTCCTCGGTCTGGGCCCAGACGATCGCGATCTGGGCCAGTGTGCCGTTCGTGATCCACATCTTCGCGCCATCCAGGATCCAGTCGTCGCCGTCGCGGCGGGCGCGGGTCTTCATGTTGGCCGGGTCCGACCCACCCTGGGGTTCGGTCAGGCCGAAGCAGCCGATGACCTTGCCTGCGGCCATGTCGGGCAGCCAGCGCTCCTTCTGCTCCTCGGAGCCGAACGCGTGGATGGGATACATGCACAGCGACGACTGGACCGATACGAAACTGCGCAGGCCGGAATCGCCGCGCTCGAGTTCCTGGCAGATCAGCCCGTAGCTGGTGCCGCTGAGGCCGGCGCAACCGTAGCCCTCGAGGCTGGACCCGAGCAGGCCCAGGTCCGCGATCTCGGGAATCAGCTCCGTGGGGAAGCGTCCCTCGTCGAAACACTCCGGGATCAGCGGAAGCGCGCGCTCGTCGACGAAACGCGCGACGGAATCACGGATCATGCGCTCCTCGTCGCTGAGTTCGGAGTCGATGTCGTAGAGATCCAGGGGGTCGAGCTTGTGCATCGTGTTCGAGTGCCCCGGCGGCCGGCATCGCCGACCCGCCGGCTCCGGCGGTTGGGAAAGCAGCGATTGTACACACGGCACAGCAACGCGTGCCCCGCCGGGCCGCTATAATTGCGGGATCGAATCACCCCGGACGTGAACCACCCATGCGAAACCGAATCCTGACGGCCGTCGCACTGGCCGCTGCGCCGCTGCTCGGCATGGCGCAGGCCGAGGGCGACCCGGAGCGAGGCGAGCGCATCGCGTACACCTGCACCGGCTGCCACGGCATCCCGTTCTACAAGAACGTCTACCCCACCTACAGCGTGCCCCGGCTCGGCGGACAGAACGAGGAATACATCGTCGCCGCGCTCATGGCCTACCGCTCCGGCGAGCGCCAGCACGCGACGATGCGCGCGCAGGCCGCGACGCTTTCGGACCAGGACATCCGCGACGTGGCTGCCTACTTCGTCAGCCTGACCCAGGACGAAGCGAACAGCGAGGGGGAACAATGATCCGCCGACTCCAGATCTTCACCGTCGCGGCGGGCGCCGTGCTGCTGTCTTCGCTGGCCGCGCCGGCGCATGCCGCAGGCAACGCGCAGCGCGGCCTCGAGAAGTCCCAGGTCTGCCAGTCCTGTCATGGCCGCGAAGGCCGCGATGCACTGCAGCCCAGCTACCCCATCCTGGCGGGCCAGCACTACGACTACCTCGTCTACGCGCTGAAGAGCTACCGCGAGGGGCGCCGTCAGAACGCCATCATGGCGGGCTTCGCCGGCAACCTCTCGGATCAGGACATCGAGGATCTCGCCGCCTGGTTCTCGAGCCAGGAAGGGCTCGTCGACCTCTCGGTCGACTGATCCTTCCCCCGGTCGGGCCGCCACGGTGCGGCCCGTCGAGGCACCGAGTCAGGCGTAGTACGGGTTCTTTCCCTCGGAATGGTCGGTCGCGTCGACGACGCGACGAATCTCGGGCACGGCCTCGCGAATCTGTGTTTCTACGCCCTGTTTCAGGGTGACGTCGATCATGCCGCACCCGTGGCAGCCGCCTCCGAACTGCAGTACCACGTCCCCCTGCTCCGTGATCTCGACGAGTGACACGTGGCCGCCGTGCGAGGCGACCATGGGGTTGACGCGCGTCTCGAGGACCCAGTTCACGCGCTCGTCGAGCGGTGCGTCGGCCGACGGGGCACTTCCCTTGAGTCCGGGTGCCCGGATTCCGAGTTCGCCGCCCGTCTCGTCGGTCTCGAAGTCGATGATCGCGCCCGACAAGGCCTCGTGGCTCCGCTCTTCGACGAACAGCGTGAAGGTCCCGCACTCGACGGGACGATCGTCTTCGCGCTCGCGGCCCGGCGGGCAGAAGTTCAGGGCCACGTCGGCCGCCGGAGTGCCGGGGTTGCTGACCTCCAGGCGCAGCTGCGTTCCATCGGGCTGGTCGGCGAGCAGGCGGGCGAAGTACTCTCGTGCGGAAGGAGTGACGGTCAGCATCGGCTGCGTGCGATCGGGGCGAGATCCGAGTATATCGTACCGCTTCAGTCCTGTTTCAACCTCGCAACGAGCCACGGCAACGAGGCATCGAAGCGCCAGTCCATGCCGCTGTGATTGCCGTCGAATTCCTCGTGATGATGCGCGACGCCCGAGCGCTCGAGCCGATCGTGGAACTCGCGCGTTCCGTAGTGGATGAAGTACTGGTCGCGGCTGCCGGCGTCGAGCCAGAAGCCGCGCAGTCCGGCCAGCGCCTCGAGCCGATCGGCCTCGTAGCCGAGCGGGTCGAAGGCCAGCCAGCGCGCCCAGGTCGCCGAGTCGAGCTTGCAGGTCCGCAGGTCGAACGGGAGCCGCAGCCCCAACGGTGCCTCCGGATCGGGCGAGTAGCTGGCGGCCAGGCAGAGCGTCATGAGCGCGTGGAACATGCGGCCACCGGGACGCCTCGCGTTCCAGAAGCGACGCACGAACGCCTCGAGATCCCCGTCGTCGCGGGCCAGCTCGTCGCAGCACAGAGGGAAGTCGCGCAGGTAGACCCGGTCGAAGCCGCAGTCGCCGGCGTGGCTGGCGATGGCCCCGAAGGTGCCCGGTCGCGTCGCGGCGATGTGGATGGCCCCGAACCCGCCGGACGACTTTCCGAACGCGGCCCGGGCGTCGGCCTCCGGAATCGTCCGGAAACCCGCGTCGACGGCCGGGACGACCTCTTCCACGAGCCAGGACGCGTAATCGCCGAGTGCCGGTGAATCGACGAACTGGTTGCCGCCCAGCGAGGTGTAGCTGTCGGGCATCACGCAGATCGCCGGCGCCATCTCGCCGGATTCGATGAGCCGGTCCAGGCGGGCCGGCAGGTTCTCGCCGTGGTTGCGCCAGGCCACCTGGGCCGGGCCGGAGCTCGTGTAGGCGGCCAGCGAATACAGCACCGGATAGTGCCGGGAGGTCTCGTCGTAGCCGTGCGGAAGATAGACGGTCAGTTCGCGCTCGTCGGGGTCCCCGAGCGGATTGCCGGCCAGGCAGCGGCTCGCCACGCGCACCCGCTCGATCGACCCGGGCCGCCCCGAGGCCGGCGGACGCAACGGCTCGCGATTGCGGTCCCGGCTCGACACCGACCTACTTCAGCGGGACGACGCGGCGGTGATTCTCGGGAACCCGGTCCATCTCGGGAACCAGCGACATGAGGATCCGGCGCAGCGCGGAGGCGTCATAGTTCCGGACGGCCGCCTCGGCCTCTCGGATCCGCGTCGCCAGGGACTGGTCGTGCTGCCCGCCGTTGCGAGCAAGCAGGATCTTCTCGTGGCCGGTCTTGGCGTAGTCCTCGTGTTCGTGGAACAGTTCCTCGTAGAGCTTCTCGCCCGGACGCAGGCCGGTGTAGACGATCTCGATGTCGCGTCCCGGCTCCTTGCCCGCCAGCCGGATCAGCTGCTCGGCCAGGTAGCTGATCCGCACCGGCTCGCCCATGTCCAGCACGAAGACCTCGCCGCCCTGCCCCAGCACCGCGGCCTGGAGGATGAGCTGGCCGGCCTCGGCGATCGTCATGAAATAGCGCGAGATCTCCGGGTGCGTGACGGTGACGGGGCCGCCCTTGCGGATCTGTTCGTTGAAAAGCGGGACCACGGAACCCGTGGAATTGAGCACGTTGCCGAAGCGCACCGTGATGAAGCGGGTGCTGCTGCGGCGATCGATGTCCTGGCAGTACAGTTCCGCGACGCGCTTGGTCGCGCCCATGACATTGCAGGGATTGACCGCCTTGTCGGTCGAGATCAGCACGAACGACTCCACGTCGTGGCGCGCCGCGGCCTCGGCCATGCGCACGGTGCCGAGCACGTTGTTCCGGAACGCCTCGCGCACCTGGTTCTGGAGCATCGGCAGATGCTTGTAGGCGGCGGCATGGAAGATGACCTCGGGCCGGTGCCGGGCCACGACCGTCTCGACCGTCGCCGAATCGCAGACATCGCCGAGCACGGAGTCCATGACGAGATCGTGGAACTCGTTGCGCAGCTGGTAGTCGACGCGATAGAGATTGAACTCGGAGTGATCCAGCACCACGAGGCCGGCCGGGTCGAGCCGTGCGATCTGCCGACAGAGCTCGGCGCCGATCGACCCGCCACCGCCGGTCACGAGGACGCGCTTGCCGGCGAGCCCGGAGCGGATCGCGTTCCAGTCCAGCGAGACCGGGTCCCTGCCGAGCAGGTCGTCGATGGCCACGGGCTTGAGTTCCGAGAACCGCGTGACGCTGGCGCCCAGTTCCTTGAGGGTCGGCAGGGTCTTGAATTCCACGCCGGAGCGCTCGCAGAGCTCGACGACGCGCTGCATCTGGTTGTTCGTTGCCGACGGAATCGCGATGACGACGAGATCGATGGCCGCCTCGCTGACGATGCGCGGCAGCCGATCGATGGCGGCCAGCACGGGCACGCCATCGATCTCGGTGTGGCGCAGCCGCTCGCTGTCATCGAGAAAACCGACAATTTCGAAGCCGCCGCGACGGCGCAGTTCGGGAAGCAGCAAGCGGCCGGAGCGCCCGGCGCCGAGGATCAGCGTGCGTTGGCTCGTGCGACGCCAGCGCACTTCGGTCCGCATGTCCTTGAAGGTACGGAAGGCCAGCCTGGGCAGGCCCAGCGATGCCAGCAGCAGGCAGGGATAGAGCCAGAGCATGGCGCCGATCAGCGTCGGGGAGGCTTCGGTGATCAGCAGCACGGTCGCCGTAGCGGCGGCACCGAGCAGCGAGACGCGGACGAGGTTGCCGAGATCGGGCAGGCTCGCGAAACGCCAGAGGCCGCGGTAGAGGCCGATGCGCCAGTAGATGAAACCCTGCAGGGCCAGCAGGAGACCGCCCTCGGCAAGCAGCAGCGAGGCCGGCGGCCACCCCGTTGCGACCAGCGAATCGGCGGCCGCGCGTGCCAGCAGCCAGGCCGCGACGGCGACGACCAGATCGTGCGCGACGACGAGAATGCGGATGTTCTGGTAGCGGGGAACGCGCTTGAGGGAGCGGATGTTCACTGTGATCGAGACTCCGTTTCGCCCCTTGTACGGACCAGGAACCAGATTCCAGCGAGCACGCAGGCGACGACCAGGGCGACCGCGAAGTCGGCGTCGGGTCGGATCATGACGAACATCGCTGCCGGCGTCACGACCAGCGCGTTCACCGCCCCGAGGCCACCGAGGACCGCGCCGTGCGACCACCCTTCCCGAAGCAGTCTCTGGTATGCGTGATCGCGGTGCGGAGTATACCACCGCTCCCCGGCAACCACCCGTCGCGCCAGTGTCAGCGTCGCGTCCACGACGAACGGCGAGACGATGACGAAGGCGGTCCAGACGCTGATCGAACCGGTCACGGAGCCGAGCGTCGCCAGTACGGCCAGTGCCGTGCCCAACCCCAGTGATCCGCTGTCGCCGAGGAAAACGCTGGCCGGCGGCCGGTTCCAGAGCAGGAAGCCCGTCGACGCGGCGGCAAGCAGCCACGCGAATGCCGCGGGGCCGTGGTGTTCGGCAGCCCCGAAGGCCAGGCCGAACAGCGCTGCCGACCATGCCGCCTGCAGACTCGCCAGGCCATCCGAACCGTCCATGAAGTTGAACAGGTTCATCATCCAGATGACTGCGATCACGGCCATTGGCGTCCAGGCCCAGCCGGCCTGGAGCGGATGACCGGCAATCGAGATTTCGGTGACGGGGCCGATCCAGGCGACGGCGACCACGGCGATGAGGCACTGCCCGAGCAGGCGCAGGCCGACGCGCAGGCGCCAGAGGTCCTCGGCCAGCCCCAGGGCCGCGGCGACCAGGATGGGTGCGACCAGCGGGAGAAGCTCGTCATCCGGCACGGGCAGGACGAGCGCCCCGCAGGCGATGCCGAGCACGAGCGCCACTCCGGCCCCGCGCGGAACGATGCGATCGTGGCTGCGGCGCGGTCCGGGAAGATCCACGGCGCCGAGACGACGGGCAAGCAGACCCGCCACGGGGGTCAGCACGGCGGACACGAGCAGCCCGAGCACGGCCGCCGGAATCGCGCCCTCCACGGTCAGCTCCCGAGTACGCCGGTGACGGGCCGCGTGGTCTCCCAGCGCCGGCAGCTCGGGCACTGCCAGTGCCAGGTGCTGCCCCCGAAGCCGCATTCACGGCACCGGAATCGGGGCCGGTCCGAGAGCAGGCGCTTCATGAGCGCCCGCACCGGCTCCGAATCGAGGGCGTCGAGGCTGCGGTCGTGTTCGCGCATGAGATCCAGAAGGCGATAGAGGCCGCGCACCGTGGGGCGCTGCTGCAGCGCCGCGAGCAATTCGTCGATGGCCCGCGAGGGTTCGCCGGCCGCGGCCCGCAGTTCGGCCAGCGCCAGCAGCGCCGTGATCGAACCGCCCCCGGCGGCCAGCGATTCGAGTTCGGCCAGCAGTTCGGGTGGCTCGTCGAGCCGGCGGTAGCACTCCAGCAGCGGTTCGACGGCGATCGCGGCAAGTTCCGGATCGCGTCGGCAGGCGCGCAGGTAGGCGCCTGCGGCCTCGCGCCATTGCTCGCAGGCCACCGCCGCTTCGGCCTCGATGAGATCGGCGCGAGCACAGTCGGAGCGGCGAGCGCGGGCACTCTGGAGGTGCTGCGCGACGTGCTCGGGCCGGCCGGCAGCCAGTTCGGCAGCCGCGAGCTCGCAGTGGAACTGCGCGATCAGCGGCGCGGTGTCTTCACCCGTGATGCGCTCCAGCGCCCGCGCCTGAAGGATGGCGTTCTTCCAGTCCTTCTCCTGCTGGTAGATGGTCAGCAGGTTGCGCACGGCCGTCTCGGACTGTCGGCCCTCGGCCGCGAGATCCGAGAACAGTTTTTCGGCCCGGTCCAGCAGTCCGGCACGCATGTAGTCCTCGCCGAGTTCGAGCAGCGCCTGGGTCCGGTGCTGCTCGGTCAGGTCGGGCCGCGTCATGATGTGGCGATGGTAGTGGATGGCCTTGTCGACCTCGCCCCGACGCCGGAACAGGCTGCCGAGCGCCAGGTGGGTCTCGACGGTCTGCTCGTTGACGTCGGCGAGTTCGAGAAACACCTCGATGGCGCGATCGGGCTGCTCGTTGAGGAGGTAGTTCAGTCCGCGGAAGTATTCCGAGGAGATGGCATTGCGGCGGCGCCGACCCTCGGTCTGCCGACGGCGCATCGCCAGCAGCCAGCCCAGCCAGGCGGCGACCGGCAGCATGGCCACGGTCGCCCAGACCGGATCAGGCATCGGGCCTGCCGGGATGGGATGCGGGAACGGAAGTCGTCTCCCTGCTGCGTCTGCGACGACCGGATCCGGCCAGCAGCAGGCCCAGGAGCAGGCCCGCGGCGAGGCCCACGGCGAGCGCAACCGTCACGATGCTGCCCAGTGCCGTGGTCCACTGCAGGACGGCCAGATCGAGCACGACGGGCTCGGGATTGAGGACGCCGAGCAACACGCCGGCGGCCAGCGCCAGCAGGAACAGGACGCCGATCAGCCAGCGCAACACGGTCTCAGGACTCCCGGGATGCGTTGACCCGCTCGCGCAGGTCCTTGCCCGGCTTGAAGTGCGGGACGTGCTTTCCAGGTAGCGCGACCGACTCCCCGGTCTTGGGGTTGCGGCCGATGCGAGGCGGCCGGAAGTGCAGCGAGAAGCTGCCGAAACCTCGGATCTCGATCCGATCTCCGTCGGCCAGCGTCGCGCTCATCTGCTCGATGATCGTCCGCACCGCCAGATCCACGTCGGTCTGGCTGAGGTGCTTCTGCTGCTGGGCGAGCCGTTCGATGAGTTCGGACTTGGTCATATCGCCTCCCCGGTACCGAAGACGGGCCCCTGGGGGGCCCGCCTCGATGACTTCGATGATCAGTCCTTGCCCAGCTGCTCGCGCAGGAGCTCGCCGAGCTTGGTGCCGCTGCCCGTGGGCTGCTGGTACTGGTCCACGGCATCGGCCAGCTCGTCGTCGTCCTTGGCCCGGATCGACAGCGTCAGGTTGCGCGTCTTGCGGTCCAGGGCCACGAACTTGGCCTCGACCTCGTCACCCACGCTGTAGAGCTTGGTGGCGTCGTCGACACGCTCCTTCGCCATGTCGTTGGCCTTGAGGTAGCCATCGACGCCGTCGGCCAGTTCCACGACCGCACCCTTGGGGTCGATCTCGCGAACCTTGCCGGTGACGATGGAACCGCGCGGATGCTCGGCCATGAACGTCGCGAACGGATCCTGATCGAGCTGCTTGATCCCCAGGGAGATGCGCTCGCGCTCGGGATCCACGGCCAGGACCACGGCCTCGACTTCCTCACCCTTGCGGAAGTTGCGGATGGCTTCCTCGCCCGGCGTCATCCAGGAGATGTCGGACAGGTGGACCAGGCCATCGATGTCGCCTTCCAGGCCGATGAAGATGCCGAAGTCGGTGATCGACTTGATCGTGCCGGAGACCTTGTCGCCCTTGTTGTGCATGGCGGCGAAGGCTTCCCACGGGTTCGGCTTGACCTGCTTCATGCCCATGGAGATGCGGCGGCGCTCCGGATCGACGTCCAGGACCATGACCTCGACTTCCTCGCCGATGTGCACGACCTTGTTCGGATTGACGTTCTTGTTCGTCCAGTCCATTTCGGAGACGTGGACCAGGCCCTCGACGCCATCCTCGATCTCGACGAAGCAGCCGTAGTCGGTGATGTTCGTGACGCGACCGAACAGGCGCGACCCCGGCGGATAGCGCCGGTCGATGTTGTCCCAGGGATCCTCGCCGAGCTGCTTCAGGCCCAGCGAGACGCGCATGCGCTCGCGGTCGAAGCGCAGGACGCGGACCTCGAGTTCGTCGCCGACCTCGACCACTTCGGACGGGTGGCGGACACGCTTCCAGGACATGTCGGTGATGTGCAGCAGACCGTCGATGCCCCCCAGATCCAGGAAGGCACCGTAGTCGGTGAGGTTCTTGACCACACCCTTGACGACCGCACCCTCTTCCAGGCGCTCGATGAGGTCCTCGCGCTCGGCGGCGAACTCGTGCTCGACGACGGCGCGGCGCGACACCACGAGGTTGTTGCGACGACGGTCCAGCTTGATGATCTTGAACTCGAGATCCTTGCCTTCGAGATAGCTCGGGTCACGCACGGGGCGAACGTCGACGAGCGAGCCCGGCAGGAACGCGCGGATCCCGTCGATGGAGACGGTGAAGCCGCCCTTGACCTTGCCCGAGATCTGGCCGATGACATTCTCTTCGGCCTCGTGTGCCTTCTCGAGGCGGTCCCAGATCCGCGAGCGCTTGGCCTTTTCGCGCGACAGGCGCGTCTCGCCGAAGCCGTCCTCGACGGCGTCCAGCGATACTTCCACGTCATCGCCGACCTCGACCTCGAGGCCGCCGTCGGGCTTGACGAACTGGTGGATCGGGACGATGCCCTCGGACTTCAGGCCGGCGTTGATGATCACGTGATCGTCGTGGATGGCCACCACGCGGCCGTTGACGATGGCGCCGGGGCGGAGGTTGGCCTCGCTCAGGCTCTCTTCGAATAGTTCAGCAAAGGATTCAGTCATTGAGTTTCAAGATTTCCTGTGTACGCCGGTTTCGGTGACCGGCGGACCTTCGTCGTCCGCATCCGGAGGCCGGATGCTCGTGAATGAACCCGCGAGCCGCATTCGGGCGCGAATCGCAGGCAACCAAAAAGTCTCTTTTCCGGAACGTCAGGAGCGCAGCCTGGCTCGCACCTGGCCGAGAATCTGTTCGACCACCGCGTCCAGCGACATCTCCGTCGAATCGATGACGATGGCATCCGGGGCCGGAACGGTCGGGGAGACCGCGCGTTCCCGGTCGCGTCGATCGCGATCGAGCATGTCCTGAAAAAGACGCGAGAGGATAACATTTTCCCCTTTTTCCTTCAACTGTTTATAGCGGCGTTTCGCACGCTCCTCCACGCTGGCCTGGAGGAACACCTTGACCGGCGCATCGGGGAACACGACGGTGCCCATGTCCCGGCCGTCGGCGACGAGGCCGGGGGCGCGCCTGCAGCGCTGCTGGACGTCGAGCACGGCCTCGCGCACGGCCGGCAGCGCAGCCACGCGCGACGCCGCCGCGCTGACCTTCTCGCCGCGCAGCGACTCTCCGACCGGGGCACCGTCGAGCAGGACCTCGATGCCGTCGACACCGGGCCGGAAACCCAGGTCCAGGCCGCGGCTCAGCGCGACGACGGCATCCTCGTCGGCCGCGTCGACGCCCTCGCGCAGCACCTTCAGCGCCACGGCGCGGTAGACGGCGCCGGAATCGAGCAGGTGCCAGCCCAGTTCCGCAGCCACGCGCGCGGAGACCGCACCCTTGCCCGCGCCGGACGGCCCGTCGATCGTCAGCACCGGGACGCTCAGGTCCATTCGGCCTCCGCGCCGAGCCGGCAGAGGTCGTCGACGAAGCCCGGGTAGCTCGTGCGGATCCACTCCGCACCGCGGACCGTCACGGGGCCCTCGGCCACGAGCGCCAGCACGGCCAGGCTCATCGCGATCCGGTGGTCGCCGCCGGCGTCCACGCAGCCGCCCTGCACCGTGCCGCCGCGCACGTCGGCCCCGTCGTCTCGCTCGACCACGTCGACGCCGAGGCGTCGCAGCTGCTCGCACATCACGGCCAGGCGGTCGGATTCCTTGACGCGCAGTTCGCCCGCCCCCCGGATGCGCGTTTCGCCCTCGGCCCGGGCGGCCAGCGCCATCAGGACCGGGAACTCGTCGATCGCCGGTGCCACCCAGTCGCGCGGAATCTCGACGCCGTGCAGCGACGAGTGCGATACCTCCAGCGTCGCGATCGGCTCGCCGCCCGCCTCGGGCGGCGAAGCGCCGATGCGCGCGACCGGGTGCATCCCGGTCATGCGCTCCAGGACGCGCAGGAACCCGTCCCGGGTGGGATTGACGCCGACGCCCTCGAGCCGGATCTTCGATTCGGGCACGAGTACCGCGGCGGCAACGAGGAACGCGGCCGAGGACAGATCGCCGGGAACGCACAACGCGGTTCCGGCCAGCCGGGCCGGACCACGCAGCAGGCGCTTCCGGCCGTCGACGGTCAGGTCGGCGCCGAATTGCGGCAACATGCGCTCGGTGTGGTCGCGGGTCTCGCCCGGCACTTCGACCGCGGTCGTGCCGCGAGCGTTCAGGCCGGCCAGGAGCACGGCCGACAGCACCTGTGCACTGGCCACGGGCAGTTTCATGCGACGTGCCTCGAGCGCGGCCGGTCTCAGGCTCAACGGTGCGTGTCCGTCTTCCGACTCGATGTCCGCGCCCATATCCCGCAGGGGACGCAGGATTCGTCCCATGGGGCGACGAGA
>JAWVZQ010000054.1:0-11887 GCA_033722095.1 Wenzhouxiangellaceae bacterium
ACTGATCCTCAACGACCCGTACTCGGGCGGAACGCACCTTCCCGATGTCACGCTCGTTGCCCCCGTATTCGCGGACGGCGAGCGCGCCGGATTCGTCGCCAACCGCGCCCACCACGCCGACATCGGCACCGCGACGCCGGGCTCGATGCCGCTCAGCGCATCGCTCTCGGAGGAAGGCGTGCTCATCGAGCCGACCTGGCTGTTCCGCGATTCCCGGCTGGATTCGGCCGCGCTGGACGGGATCTGCAGCAGGATGCGCAATCCGCAGCTCGCCGCCGGGGACTTCCAGGCCCAGGCCGCGGCTTCTGCGACCGGCGAGCGGCTGCTGGGCGCGCTCGTCGCCGAGGCCGGCCGCGATGCGTTCTCGGAGCGCGGCCGCGCCCTTGACGACTACGCGCGCCGCCTCGCGTCGAAGACGATGGCCGGCTGGCCCCGGGGGGCGTTCTCGGCCGAGGATGCGATGGACGACGACGGACTCGGCGGCTCGGGGCCGACGATCCGCGTGCGGCTGGAGATCGGCGAAGACGGGCTCGTGGTCGACTTCGACGACACCGACGACGAGGTGGGCGGAAATCTCAACTGCCCGATGAGCGTCACGGCCGCGGCCGTGTTCTACGCCGTGCGCTGCCTGCTGCCGGCCGAGACGCCGGCCTGTGCCGGCTCGCTGGCCGCCATCGACATGCGGGCGCCGCGCGGCTGCCTCGTCAACGCCACGCACCCCTCTGCGACCGCGGCCGGGAATGTCGAGACCAGCCAGCGCATCGTCGACGTCGTCTTCCGCGCGCTCGCCGAGGCCATGCCCGACCGCATTCCGGCGGCCAGCCAGGGAACGATGAACAACCTCGGACTCGGCAGCGAGCGCTGGAGCTACTACGAAACCATGGCCGGCGGCTGCGGCGCGACGGCCTCGACACCGGGCCGCCACGCCGTGCACAGCCACATGACGAATACGCTGAACACGCCCGCGGAAGTGCTGGAGGCCCACTTCCCACTGCGCGTGACGGGTTATCGCCAGCGCCGGGGAAGCGGCGGATCGGGCCGCGTGCCGGGCGGAGACGGACTCGAGCGCGAGATCGAGTTTCTCGAGGCCACCGACGTCACGCTGATCACGGAACGGCGCAGGCTTGCCCCCTGGGGGCTCGATGGAGGCGGCGACGGCGCGCGCGGCGAGAACCGGCTGGACGGCGAAATCCTGCCGGCCAAGACGCATTTCCGGGCCGAGTCCGGCCAGCGCCTGACCATCCGCACGCCGGGCGGGGGCGGGTACGGTAGCGAGTGAGCGGCGCCGCGGGCGGTGGCTGCGTCGGCGAAGGCGATCGCGACCTCCGAGGACGGAACCGGCGCTCGCGTGACCCGGGCGAGAGGGGTCGGGCCCCGCCGGTCAGCCCTTGGCCAGCGTCGAGGGGTCGAGCCCGCCGAGTTCCTGCCAGCGGTTGACGATGGTGCAGAACAGCTGGGCCGTCCGCTCGGTGTCGTATCGCGCGCTGTGGGCTTCCGAGGATTCCCAGTCCAGGCCCGCGGCCTGCACGGCGCGGGCCAGCACGGTCTGACCGTAGGCCAGGCCGCCCAGCGTCGCCGTGTCGAAGCTCGAGAACGGGTGGAAGGGGTTGCGCTTGTAGTCGATGCGCTCGACGGCCGCGTTCAGGAAGGACAGGTCGAAGAACGGGTTGTGACCGACGAGGACGGCGCGCTTGCATCCGGTCTCGCGCACCCGTCTCCGGACCGGCTGGAAGATGTCGCGCAGCGCCTCGTCCTCGGCCACGGCCAGGCGCAGCGGATGATCGGGCCGGATGCCGTTGAACTCGAGTGCGGCCTCTTCGAGGTTGGCACCCTCGAACGGTTCGACATGGCGGGCGATGAGTTCGCCCGGACGCAGGCGACCGTCATCGTCCATCTCGATGATGCATGCGGCGATCTCGAGCAGGGCGTCTGTGGCGGCATTGAAACCGCCGGTCTCGACGTCCACGACGACCGGAAGGAAGCCGCGGAACCGGACTTTCATGTCGATCATGGGGCATTGACGGCGCGGGAGAGACGATACGCTACCACGATGCGCCCAACCAGGCAGGAATCCGCAGCCATGAAATCGACGCGTGCCGCACGACCCGCCTGCCGGTTTGCCGCCGTGGTCACGGCCGGGTTGCTCTGGATGGTCGCGGCCGGCCCCGCCACGGCCGAGGTCTTCTACCGCGTCGAGGCACCGGACGGTGGTACCTCATGGCTGCTGGGCACGCTGCACTCCGAGGACGAACGCGTCGTCGACTGGCCGCCCGCCGTGGATCGGGCGCTCGAAGAAGCCGGCACGCTGGCCCTGGAACTCGTCCCCGACCCGGATCTTCTGGCGCGACTGAACCGCGCGATGACGCTGCCGCCGGACATGGCGCTCGACGACCTCGTCGGCGATGAACTCTACGAGGACGTGCTCTCGGCACTTTCCGAATACGGCATGGACGAGGCCGGCGTGGCCCGCCTGCGCCCCTGGGCCGCAGCGCTCACGCTCTCCCGTCCGCCTCCCGAGACCGGAATGTTCATGGATTTCGCGCTGGCCGTGCGTGCCGGCAATCGCGGCATGAATCTCGTCGCCCTGGAGACGCTGGACGAACAGCTCGACTTCCTGACCGGCCTGGGTCCCGAGGCCCATATCGAAATGCTCGAGGCCGCCGTCAGCGACATGCGCGGGGGGCGCGAGCTGTTCGAGGAACTCGTCGAGGCCTACCTGGAAGGCGATGCCGAACGCCTGCGTACGCTGGCCGAGCGGGAACTGGCCGGCATGGACCCGGGTCTTGCCGAGCGATTCCGGCGCGAGGGCATCGTCGAACGCAACCGGCGCATGGCCGAGCGCGCCGCGCCGCTGCTCGATCGCGGCGGCACGCTCGTTGCCGTCGGCGCGCTGCACCTGCCGGGACCCGAAGGGCTCGTCGCACTGCTGCGCGAGCGCGGCTTCGAGGTCCGCCCGGTATTCTGACGCCGCGGCTTCAGCCGCGCAGCGCCGCGGCCAGTGACGCCGCGGCGGCGGCAACGAGCAGGATCACGCCCCAGAGCGGGATCAGGTACAGCAGCGCAATCCCCGGGAGCAGCAGCGCCAGTGCGAGCGCGTGGTGATCCGGCAGCCGATCGTGCACGAGGTCGGCGCGCTGCGTGGCTTTCAGCAGCGCGTGATCGAGGCTCAGCTTGCCCCCGCCCAGGAAGATCAGCGGCAACAGCATGGCGAGGAACAGCAGCGGGATCCGGAAATTGCCACGGAACTCGCCGTCCTCGGTGACGCGCGAGACCGAGTAGCCTTCCCAGAGCTGGGCCAGGCTGTTCCACGACTCCGGCCAATGCGTCGAGACGATGGCGATGGTCGTGACGATGAAAAGCGAGAAGGCCGCGAAGCGCGTGAACAGGCCGAACAGCAGGGCCAGCGCGGCCAGGATTTCCGTCCAGGCCACGAGCGTCCAGTTCATCGAGGCCGGGAACCAGTCGAACGGGGGCGGAAAGGTCTTGTCGGCGAACCAGCCCGGCACGCCCTCGACGCCGGCCTTGCCCGATCCTGCCGTGTAGAACTCGTAGGCCAGCAGGCATCTCAGCCCGAGCGGTGCGATCCAGTCGCCGGCCGCGCGCAGGCGGTCGGTCATGCGATCGTAGGTTTCAAGCAGTGCTTGCATGAACGGTCTCTCCGGTCGAATGGGGTCGGGGGCGCGCCGGCTCAGCCGGGTTCGACGCCGAGCAGTACTTCGCGTTCGATCAGCGAGGACAGCAGCGCGCGTCCCTGATCGACGAGCCGCTCGGGATCCGGGTGCTGCATCTCGGTTGCCAGTGCCTCGAGCGCGGCGCGTCCGCTTGCCGTGCTCTGCTCGGCCAGCAGTTCCAGCAACCGGGCCGTGACGGCATTGAGCTCCATGCGGCCGAGCGAATCGTCGCGCTTCCGGTGGATGGCCAGCATCGTCGCGGCCGGCTCGCCGGGGGCGTGGGCGGGATCGATGCGATGGACGGGCCAGCGGAAGTGCGCGATGCGCAACGTCGGATTCAGCACGGGTCGACCCGCCACGGGATCGCCCTGGGGATCGGCGGCCACAGCCGCCGGCTCGGACTCGTCGTTGCGGGCGGAAGTGGCCATGAACTGCCACTGCGCGAGCTCGGCCATCCATTCGCAGTCGGGGTCCTGCTCCGTGCGCTCGGCAAGGTAGCGGATGAACTCGCGCCCGAGCTCGGGAAACAGCGGCGTGGTGGCGCGATGCTCGGCCATGAAGCCTCGGATCAGCGCCTTCCACCGGCCATCATCGACGCTTTCCCGCACCTTCGGGAAATTGCGCGAGAACAGGCTCGAGAGATTGTTGAAGAACAGCCGGCGGTAGATGGCCAGGCGCCGGTCCTCGATACCGTCCGGAGCCGGATTGCGATCCGGGTCGCGGATGTGATCCGAGAAGCGTTTCTGGATCGCCGCCAGGCGGTCAGGAGGCGTGGGCATGGGCAGGGGAACGCTCGGCGTGGCGGGCCTGCAGTCCGGCGATCGTTGCCACTTCATCCAGCAGCGCCTCCACGGGCGGGAAGTTGAAGTCGCGCTCGAGCAGCGTCGGCACGGGACCCAGCCGACGGTACGCAGCGTCTAACAGGTCCCAGACGGGATCGATCACGTCGGCGCCGTGCGTGTCGATGATCAGGTCCTCGGCCTCGTTGTGGTGGCCGGCCACGTGGATGTAGGCGACGCGATCGGCCGGGAGGCCTTCGAGAAAGGCATCGGCGTCGTAACCGTGGTTGACGCTGTTGACGTAGATGTTGTTGACGTCGAGCAGTAGCTCGCAGTCGGCACGCTCGACGACGGCGTTGATGAATTCCAGTTCCGAGAGGTCCGTCGCCGTGGGCGTGTAGTAGGAAATGTTCTCCACGGCGATGCGCCGCCCCACGATGTCCTGGGCCTGGCGGATCCGGGCGGCGACCCAGTCGACGGCCTCCTCGGTGAACGGTATGGGCATGAGGTCGTAGAGATGCCCGTGCTCGGAGCAGTAGCTCAGGTGTTCGGAATAGGTCTCGATGCCGTGCTCGTCGAGAAAGCCGCGTACGCGGCGCAGGAAGGTCTCGTCGAGCGGCTCCGGCGCGCCCAGCGAGAGCGAGAGGCCGTGGCATACGAACGGCTTGCGCTCGGTCCAACGGCGGAACCGGCGTCCGCGGATGCCGCCGACGCCGATCCAGTTTTCGGGCGCGACTTCCATGAAGCCCACGCCCGAGAGGTCGGCATGCTCCAGCGGGCCCAGCAGGGCCCGCCGAAGCCCGAGTCCCGCGCCCTCGAGGGGCTTGCTCGCGGTACTCATTTCAGGCTGCCGATCGGTGGGACCGATCAGGCCGCGCCGCAGCTGCCTTCGCCGCAGGAGCCTTCGGAGTCGTCGCCTTCCCCGCAGGAGCCCTCGCCACAGGAGCCTTCCTTGTCTTCGCCTTCCTTGTCCTTGTCCTTTTCGTGGTCTTCACCACACTTGCCTTCCTTGTCGTCGCCATGGCCGCCGAAGCTGGCCTGGTCGTTCATCGTGCCGATTTCGAGTTCGTCGGCCTGGAAGGGATTGTCCGCCGCAGCGGCGCTGAGGGCGAAGGAAGCGCCGGCAACGGCGCCGATGGCGGTGACGAGTTGAGTCTTCTTGATCATCTTCGAATGCCTCCAACAGCATGGATGTGAGTCCGCGGGGCCGGAATCGGCGGCCGCGGCGGCGCGCTTCGATGCGCACTCGCCCGACGGGACCGTGCCTGGGCCGAAAAGCTTTCATCGGCGTCGGCCGGGTCGCGGCGGACGATCAGTGATAGCACAGCGCCCGCGTGAATATCAATCTCACGGATGTGAAGGGCGATCGGATCAGGTCGTCTTGTCGACGTAACGGCAGAGGTCGGCGACCGGACACTGCGGGCAGTTCGGACGGCGAGCCTTGCAGGTGTAGCGGCCGTGCAGGATCAGCCAGTGGTGGGCGTCGCGCAGGTAGCGGTCCGGTACGCGCTTGAGCAGCGCCTTCTCCACGGCCAGGGGCGTCTTGCCGGGCGCCAGGCCGGTCCGGTTGGCGACCCGGAAGATGTGCGTGTCGACGGCCATCGTGGGATGTCCGAAGGCCGTGTTCAGCACGACGTTGGCGGTCTTGCGGCCGACGCCGGGCAGCGCCTCGAGCGCAGCGCGATCCTCGGGTACCTGCCCGGCGTGCTCGTCGACGAGTTTCCGGCACGCCGCGATGACGTTCGAGGCCTTGCTGTTGAACAGGCCGATCGTGCGGATGTACTTCTTCAGTCCCTCCTCGCCGAGTTCCAGGATGTCCTCGGGCGTGTTGGCCACCGGAAACAGCCGGCGCGTGGCCTTGTTGACGCCGACGTCGGTGGCCTGGGCCGAAAGAATGACGGCGACGAGCAGTTCGAATGCCGAGTCGTACTCGAGCTCGGTCGTCGGCTCGGGATTCAGTTCCGCGAGGCGGCGGAAGAACTCCTCGCGGTCGTCGGCGTTCATCGGCCGGCTGGATCGCACCGTCATGGGGCGGCCTCCGCCGCGGGGTCTTCCGGCGCTCCCTCGGCGACGCGGCCCGAGCGCCGGCGGTCGAGCCGCCTGTGCAGCGCCACCATCAGTCCAAGGCCGATGAAGGCGCCCGGGGGCAGCACGGCCAGCAACACGCCGTCGATCGGGAAGTGGATCTCCAGCCGGGCCGCACCGGCGCCGAACAGCAGTTCGGCATCGGCGAACAGCGTGCCCTGGCCGAGGATCTCGCGGCCGGCACCGAGCAAGAGCAGCACGGCCGCGAAGCCGAGTCCCTGGGCCAGTCCGTCGATGAGCGCATCGACGGGCCCGCTGCGGCTGGCCAGCGCCTCGGCACGCGCGAGGATCGTGCAGTTCGTGACGATGAGCGGCACGAAGATGCCCAGCGTCACGGCCAGGCCGGGGAAGTAGGCTCGCGTGAGCAGGTCGACGACGGTGACCAGCGTGGCGATCACGAGGACGAAGGCCGGAATGCGGATCTCGTCGGCCAGCCAGCGTCGGACGCCCGACACGGCCAGGTTGCTGAGCACGAGCACGAACAGCGTCGCCAGTCCCAGGCCGAGGCCGTTGACGGCCGTGTTCGAAACGGCCAGCAGCGGACAGAGCCCCAGCAGTTGCACGAGGCCGGGATTGGCATCCCAGAGGCCGTTGCGCCAGAGCGCGGTCCGTGTGCTCAAGGTCCGCCTCCCTCGTCATCGGGGGCGTCAGGGTCTTCGTCATGGCGATCCTCGAAGGCCTGCCGCCGATTCGAGGCGTACCAGTCGAGCACGGCGCGAACGGCCCCGATGACGGCCGCCGAGGTGATCGTCGCGCTCGAGAGCGTGTCGAAGGCGCCCCCGCGCCGGTCGGGCTTCCACTCCTCGATGGGCGGGTCGCCGAGCGAAGTGCCGCCGAACTGCTCGATCCAGTCCGAGCGTCGGACCTCGATGCGGTCTCCGAGTCCGGGCGTCTCGGAGTGCTCGACCACGCGCACGCCCTCGACGACGCCGCCGGCTTCGAGCGCGACCAGAAGCCGGATCGTGCCGCTGTAGCCGCGCTCCGTGACCACATCGGCGACGAGCGCGACGGGGCGACCGTCAAGGCGGGCCCGGTAGACCGTGGATTCGCCGGCGAGTCCCGGGATGCGAACCTCGATCCTGTCGTCGAGCAGATCGTTGTCGTAGGCGGAATCCGGCAGCAGTCCGGTCAGCGCGTCCAGGGCGCGTCGCTGCTCGGCTTCGGAGATGCGGTCACGCGTCAGCAGGTGGACGCCGCCGAGCAGCAGGGCCGCCACCGCACCGAGCGCGGCCAGCGCCAGTGCGGGTCGATGTGGAAGAGCGCCGTCGTTCATCGCGGATTCGATTCTAGCGCGGCGTGGAGGCGGAGCACGCTCAGCGAGCGTGGCCGTAGGTGCGCGGTCGCGTCAGGCGGTCGATGGCCGGCGCGGCCATGTTCATGAGCAGGATCGCGAAGGCGACACCGTCCGGATAGGCGCCGAATCGTCGGATCGCGAGCGTCAGCACGGCCACGCCGGCACCGAACACCAGCCGACCGCGCATAGTCGCGCAGCCCGAAACCGGGTCCGTGGCGATGAAGAAGGCACCGAGGATCAGCGCGCCCGAGAACAGGTGCTGCGCCGGTGAAGGGTTGATATCCGGGCCGGCCAGCCACATCGGCGTGGAGACGGCGACGACGGTCGCGATGACCGCGACCGGCACGTGCCAGGAGATCACGCGGCGGTAGAGCAGCCACAGGCCACCCAGCGCGTAGAAGTTCGCGATCCATTCCCAGCCCAGTCCGCCGAAGTCGCCGAAGATCGGCGCCTCGCGGATCTCGGTGACGAGACGGTTCTCCGCCACGCCCGTCTTCAGGGCGTCGAGCGGCGTGGCCTGCGTGATCGCGTCCCACTGCATGGAAGCCGGCAGACGGCCGGTGAACACGGCCTGCAGCGATTCGAGCACGCCGGGCAGGCCCGCACTGAGCTGGCGCGGCGCCAACCACTGCGAGAGATCGAACGGAAACGCGATGATCACGGCCGCGAATCCGACCATGGCCGGGTTGAAGAGGTTGTAGCCGAGGCCGCCGTAGAGATGCTTGGCGATGACGATGGCGAAGATCATGCCGGTCAGCGCGATCCACCAGGGAGCGAGCGGCGGCACGCTGAGCGCGAACAGCACGGCCGTGACCACGGCGCTGCAGTCGCCGAGGAACGGGCGAAGCGGGCGGCCGCGCGCCTTCAGCATGGCTGCCTCGAGCGCCAGGGCCATGCCGGTCGCCAGCCCGATCTGGATGAAGATGCCGGGGCCGAAGAACCAGGCATGGGCCAGGATGCCCGGCACCAGTGCGTAGAGCACCTGGCGCATGACACCGCCGACGGTATTGATCGGCGGGAAGTGCGGAGGGCCGGCCAGGGAAAGTCTCACGAGTCGTCCTCCGGGTCGTTGCGCGCCGTTCGACGCGCGCGCTCGACCGCGGCGCGGACTTCGTCGCGGGCGCCGTCGGGTGAGTCGAGGCCGCGCTCGCGCTGCTCGCGCCGCCTGCGCCGCTCGGCTGCGCGCTGCGCTTCGCGCTGCTCGCGCGCCTCGTGTCGGGCCCGGGCGCGCGCGGCGCGCGCTTCCTCGGCCCCGCGGGCGCGCAGAAGCCCCTTTCCGCTGCGGTAGTAATCGACGAGCGGGATGTGGCTGGGGCAGACGTGGGCACAGCAGCCGCACTCGATGCAGTCGAACAGGTCGAGGTCGGCCGCGTCCTCGAGCCGGTCGCTGCGCAGGGCGTGGAACAGCTGCTGCGGCAGCAGGCTGGCCGGGCAGACGCGGACGCACTCCCCGCAGTTGATGCAGGGCATGACGGGCTGGATGCGCCGCACGTCCTGCTCGCGCAGCACGAGGATGCAGTTCGTGCCCTTGACGACGGGGGCGTCGACGGAGGCCAGCGGCAGGCCCGACATCGGTCCGCCCACGACGACGCGGTCGACGTCGCCGGAGGTGCCGCCAGCCGACTCGATGAGCGCCCGGACCGGCGTGCCCAGCCGCACGATTCGATTGCAGGGCTCGGCGATGCCCGGCCCGCTGATCGTCACGATGCGCTCGACGACGGGGCGGTCCTCGACCACGATGTCGCGCGCCGCGGCGGCCGTGGCGACGTTGAGACAGACCAGCCCGAGATCCTGGGGCAAGCCGTCGTGCGGCACCTCCCGGCCGGTCAGGACCTGGATCAGCTGCTTCTCGCCGCCTTCCGGGTAGATGGTCGTGACCTGGACGACGCGGCAGATCCCGTCCGGATCGTGCTCCTTCGCGGCGGCGTCGAAGGCGCGACGCACGGCGCCCATCTGGTCCTCGATCCCGATGACCACCTCGCGCGCACCGAGCGCGCGGGCCAGGATCCGGCCGCCCTCGAGGATCGCGCCCGGCCGCTCGCGCATGAGCATCTCGTCGCAGGAGATGTAGGGCTCGCATTCGGAGCCGTTGAGGATCAGGGTGTGGATCTCCGGCCAGTCCCCGCGCAGCTTGGCGGCCGTCGGGAACATCGCGCCCCCGAGACCGGCCAGGCCGCCGGCGCGAAGCCGCCGGATCAGCGAATCCGCTTCTTCATCCCGGCCAGGCGGGTCTTCCGCGTCGATCCAGCGATCGTGTCCATCGGGCTCGAGCACGATGCACGGCGCCGTCGTTCCCGGCGGCCAGTACGCGGGCCCCTCGACGAGACCGCGAATGCGGCCCGAGGTGGAGGCATGGACCGGCACCTGCCGATCGTCGGCGGCGCGCGTCAGCGGCTGACCGGTGAGCACGGTCTCACCGGCCTCGACGATCGGCTCGCCCGGCGGGCCCTGGTGCTGGCGCAGCGGGATCCAGAGCGCGTCGGGCATCGGCAGGCGCTCGAGCGGTGCGCGGCAGGCCACCTGCTTGTGGTGCCGCAGCCGCAGGCCGCCCGGAAAGCGGTAGAGATGCTCGCCGACCTCGATGTCGGTCATCGAAGCGCGGCCTCGGCGCGGATCGGGTCGTCGGGCGCATGCACGGGCCAGACGAAAGGCTGCGGGCGCGGTACCAGGTCGATGCAGTCGACGGGACACGGCGGCAGACAGAGTTCGCAGCCCGTGCATTCGGCCTCGATCACGGTGTGCATGCGCTTCGGTGCACCGAGGATGGCGTCGACGGGACAGGCCTGGATGCAGAGCCTGCAGCCGATGCAGCGATCCTCGTCGATGACGGCGACCTGAGGCGGAGCGGTCTCGCCGAATGCCGGATCCAGCGGCTTGGGCTCGCGGCCCAGGAGCTCGGCAAGGCGGCGCACGCCGTCCTGGCCGCCCGGCGGACACTGGTTGATATCGGCTTCGCCGGCTGCGATGGCTTCGGCGTAGGGTCGGCAGCCCGGATAGTCGCACTGGCCGCACTGGGTCTGGGGCAGCACGGCGTTGATGCGCTCGACGATGGAATCCTCGTCGGGCCGCCAGCGGCGCGCCAGCACGGCGAGCATGCCGCCGATGCCGAGCAGCAGCGCGATCATGACGGCCGCGGCGGAGAGCAGTTCCGTCACGGCCGCGCGAATCCGGCGAAGCCCATGAAGGCCAGCGCCATCAGGCCGGCGGTGACGAGCGCGATCGGTGCGCCCGAGAAGCTCTCGGGCACGTCGGCGATGGCCAGCCGCTCGCGTGCAGCGGCCAGCAGCACGAGCACGATTCCGAAGCCCAGCGCCGCGCCGAAGCCGTACAGCGCGGCCTCGACGAGCGTATGGCCCTCGCGGAGGTTCAGCAGGGCGACGCCGAGAACGGCGCAGTTGCTCGTGATCAGCGGCAGGTAGATGCCGAGCACTCGATGCAGCAGGGGCGCGGCACGGCGCATCGACAGTTCGGTCAACTGCACCAGTCCGGCGATGACGACGATGAAGGCGACGATGCGCAGGTATTCCAGGCCCAGCGGCTCGAGGACCCAGTTCATGAGCAACTGGCTGGCCACCGAAGACAGGGTCAGCACGAAGGCCGTGGCCATGGCCATGCCGAGCGCGCCCTCGATGCGGCGCGACACGCCGAGAAACGGGCACAGGCCCAGAAACTGGACCAGCACGAAGTTGTTGACCAGCGCGGCAGCGACGATGATCAGGATCAGGTCCATGGCACCCCGGATTGTGACACGCCTCCGCCGCGGGCTGGGAATCGGGCAGGTGCCGGGAATCCGGCGATGTGCCATCCGCCGTCAGAGGATGGGCGCAAAGACGCGAAGGCGCGAAGAGAAACCTCGAAACTCGGAAAACACCGAAAACCGGCGCGAGGAGTAGCCCGGGGCGACGTCCCCCGGGATGAGAACGAGTACATCTCCGGACCCCGAAACTCCTGCACGGCAGATCCCCGGGCTACGAAAACCGGGTGGGCGCTAACGTCGTAGCCCAAGGACCGCGTCCCTTGGGTGAGCGATCGGAGATCGTGAATGACTTTTCCGATGC
>JAWVZQ010000055.1:0-11862 GCA_033722095.1 Wenzhouxiangellaceae bacterium
AACGCGCCGATCGCGAGGAAGACGAGGGCCGAACCGACGCGGATCGCGGTCTTCCAGCGATCGAGGCGCAGCCGGTGGCCGATCCAGAGCACGGGCAGGTTCACGAGTGCCGCGCCGGCGGTCGCGCCGACGGCGACCGGAATCCATGCCGACAGCGTCATCGACATGCCGACCGTCGCGAGCTGGCTCTTGTCGGCGAATTCGGCGACGAGGAACACCGATGCGGCGACGAGACCGGCTCGCCAGGCCCCGCCGGGCCGATCGGGCAGCCGCTCGGCCGGGTCGTCGTCCTCGCGCAGGATCCAGGCGCCGAGTGTCACGAACAGCAACCCCACGACGAGGTCGCCGAGAAAGGGCGGCAACTGGCCCTCGACGAGCACGCCGGCCAGCGACGCGAGCAGGTTCGAGGCCAGCAGTGCCGCGACCATGCCCACGCCCACGGCAACGGGCCGCCGGAACCGGCGCACGAGCAGCAGCACGAGCAACTGGGTCTTGTCGCCGAGTTCGGCCAGCCCGACGGCTGCGGCGGCGGCCAGGAACGCTTCCACCGCCTCAACGCCTCCGCAGGCGGCGCAGCAGGCGCTCGATGCGCGAAGGGCGATAGACCTGCCGGTCGGCTTCGGAGAGCCCGCCGTACCCGCCGTACTTGAGCTTGATCCAGGCGTTGCGGTCGGTCTGGCGCAGCAGTTCGAACAGGCGTCGGTTCAGCGGGTGGAAGCCGGGCCGCCGGACCACGGCCGCGCCGAAATCCAGCAGAACGGGCTGGCCGTCGCGCTTCACGAGCAGGTTCGCCTTGCGCTTCAGGTCGCCGTGGGCGACGCCGCGCTCGTGCATTTCGGCCAAGACCCGGCCGAGCGCTTCGTGGAATTCGTCGCCGGGCCGGGCGTCGCGATACGGAACGCCGTCGACGTGTTCCAGGACCAGCCAGCGTCCATCGACGAGACCGAGACAGCGCGGCACGCCGCGCAGGCCGGCCAGCCGCCGATAGGCCGCGTACTCGCGCTTCAGGCCCCAGCGGTTGACCCAGCCCAGCGGGCCGGCGCCGCGCGGTTGCTTGACGACGAGGTCGGCGCCGCCGTATCGCACGCGATGGACCTCGCCCTGGTTGCTCTCGGCCATCGGGCCGGACCCGGCCAGCAGCCCGTCTCGCAGGGCCTCGGAGAGTTCGTCGATCGTGGGCAGTTCGGTCATCGCGACGTCCCGGCCGACGGATTCCCGGATTCGGGGCCGGTGCGGCATCTGCATCGGAGCAGGCAAACCGTCATAATACCAAGCGGCGCGCATTCGCCGCGCCTGCCGACGGCGCCGGAACGGTTGAATCGGCGTCGAAGCGCCCCATCTAGCGCCGATCGAGTTGCATCCGGAGTCGAGCCACCATGCCGATCTACGAATACCATTGCCGGTCCTGCGACCAGCGCGTGGAAAAGCTTCAGAAGATGTCCGATCCGCCGCTGAAGACCTGTCCCGAATGCGGCGAGGATGCGCTGTCGAAGCTCGTCTCGGCCGCCGGCTTCCGCCTCAAGGGCGGCGGCTGGTACGAGACGGACTTCAAGAAGGACCGCCGCAGGAATCTCGCCGGCGACACCGGCGGGCAGTCTGGCGACAAGTCGGGCGGCGGGTCGGAAGGCGCGTCGAGCAAGTCCTCCGACGGCGCATCCGGCAGTTCTTCGAGCGGCGCGAAAGCCGGCAAGCCGGTCTCCGGCGACTGAACCACCCCCCGGCGGCCGGAATCGGCCGCCTCGATCACGAATGGAATCCAGGGAGCAGAACATGCGCAGCCACCTCTGCGGACGAATCGACGAAGCGTTTGCCGACCGGGAAGTCACGCTGTGCGGCTGGGTGGCGCGGCGCCGCGACCTCGGCGGCCTGATCTTCGTCGGGCTGCGCGACCATGCCGGCATCGTCCAGGTCGTCGTCGAGCCCGACAACGCACCGGCCTTCGAGGTCGCCGAGTCCCTGCGCAACGAGTTCTGCGTGCGCGTGACCGGCCGCGTGCGCATGCGCCCCGAGAGCCAGTGGAATCCCGACATGCCTACGGGCAAGGTGGAGGTGCTCGCCGACCGCGTCGAGATCCTCAACGAGTCGGCTGCGCTGCCGCTGCTGATGAGCGACGAGGACGGCGAGGAAGTCCGCCTGAAGTACCGGTACCTCGACCTGCGCCGCCCGCGCATGCAGCGCAACCTGCGCCTGCGCGCCCGGCTGACCGGCGCCATCCGCCGCCACCTCGAGGAACGCGAGTTCGTCGACCTGGAAACGCCCGTCCTGACTCGTGCGACGCCGGAGGGCGCGCGCGATTACCTCGTGCCCAGCCGCGTCAACGCGGGCCGCTTCTTCGCCCTGCCCCAGTCGCCGCAGATCTTCAAGCAGCTGCTGATGATGGCCGGCATGGACCGCTACTACCAGATCGCACGCTGTTTCCGCGACGAGGACCTGCGCGCCGACCGCCAGCCCGAGTTCACGCAGCTCGACATCGAGATGGCCTTCGTCGAGGAGGAGGACGTCCGGCGGCTCGCGGAAGGGCTCGTGCGCGACGTGTTCGCCGACGTGCTCGACGTCGATCTGCCGGACCCGTTCCCGACCATGACCTACGCCGAGGCGATGCGGCGGTTCGGCTCCGACAAGCCCGACCTGCGCATCCCGCTCGAACTCGTCGATATCGACGACATCGTCGCGGGCACGGAATTCAAGGTCTTCGCCGGACCGGCCGCCGACGAGAACGGCCGTGTCGCGGCGCTGCGCGTCCCCGGCGGCGCCGAACTCTCGCGCAAGCAGATCGACGAACTCGCCGAGCATGCCGCCAAGCACGGCGCGAAGGGTCTGGCCTGGATGAAGGTCAACGACGTGTCTGCCGGCGCCGACGGCGTCCAGTCGCCGATCGCGAAGTTCCTCGATGCCGACGCCGTCACGGGCATCCTGGAAGCGACGGGCGCCAGCGACGGCGACCTGCTGCTGTTCGGTGCGGGTCCGCGCCACGTGGTTTCGGCGTTCATGGGCGCGCTGCGTGTCCACGTCGGCCGCGAGCGCGGCCTCGTCGAATCCGGCTGGCGGCCGCTCTGGGTCGTCGACTTCCCGATGTTCGAGTACGACGAGGTCGACGAGCGCTACTACGCGCTGCACCATCCCTTCACGGCCCCGCGCAACACCGACCCGGCCGCATTGAAGCAAGGCGCCGCCGACGCGCTCTCGCGCGCCTACGACATGGTGCTCAACGGTGCCGAGATCGGCGGCGGATCCATCCGTATCCACGATCCGAAGCTGCAGCAGGCGGCCTTCGACGTGCTCGGCATCGAAGCCGACGAGGCCCGTGCGCGCTTCGGCTTCCTGCTCGACGCGCTGAAGTTCGGCTGCCCGCCGCACGGAGGCATCGCGTTCGGCATCGACCGCATCGCGGCGCTCATGGCCGGAGAGGACTCGATCCGCGAGGTCATCGCCTTCCCGAAGACCACGACGGCCGGGTGCCCGCTGACAGGCGCGCCGTCGGCCATCGAGGAGGAACAGTTGGCCGACCTGCACATCCAGATCCGGCTGAGTTGAGGCGGAGCCGGCGGCCGCGTTGACGCGTGCTTCACGATTGTCGAGTCGGCGCTTCACGCGCCCGCGGCATCTTCTGCGTTCCCCTTGCAATCGGAGTGCGCAATGAAGAAGTTCCTCGTTTCCGCGGCCGTCGCGCTGCTGGCCGTGTCCGGCACCGCCCTGGCCCAGACCAACGTCAACGTCGGTCACCTCGCGCCTTTCGCACCGGATGTCGCCGACACCGCCGTTTCGGTCGACGTCGACGGCATGCAGGTGCTGACCGGCGTCACCTACAACCAGTTCTCCGGCTACCTTGAACTCGCGCCTGCCGGCACGCCGCCCGGCAGCACGCTCGTCGAAGTCCGCACGCCGCCCGGCGGTGCCGTGGCGATCAGCGACACGTTCAGTCTCGCGGCCGACACGAACTACTCGGTACTCGCCATCGGCGACGGCAGCAACCAGCCTCTGCAACTGCTCCCGCTCATCGACGACCTGACGCCGCCGGCTACCGGCAACGTCAAGATCCGCGTGGTCCACGCCGCACCGTTCGCGGCCAGCCTGCCCGACACCGCCGTGTCGGTGCGCACCCAGGGCGGCAACGTCGTGGGCGGCCTGAACAGCGTCGAGTTCGGCCAGGACTCGGGCTTCCTCGAGGTCCCGGCCGGCCAGTACGACTTCCTGATCGCGACGCCGGACGGCTCCACGCCGCTCATCGATCCCGTCCCCCTCTCGCTGCCCGGCGGCACCATCGTCACGCTGTACGCCGTCGGCGACGGCAGCAATCAGCCGCTCGGCATCACGGCCGTGTTCGGAGACGGCACGGCGACCGGCATCACGACGCGCGTCGGCGACGCCCGCCCGATTCCGACGCTGGGCATGATCGGCCTGCTGGCCCTGTCGTGCCTCGTGCTGCTCGTCGGGGTGCGCAACCTGCGCTGATCCCCGACGCCCGAACCGGCTCCGGCGGTCCCCTTCCGCCGCAACGCTTCGAGCGCCGGGCCGGCCCGGCCGGGCCGGCGCCTTTCGTTTCCGGGCTATGCTCTGGGCCGGGCCCGCGATGGAATGCTTCGCATGGACGATCGAGAAGGCCTCGTGCTGCTCGTGCACGGGCTCTGGTGGAGAGCCTGGAGCATGCGACCGCTGGCGTCCCGGCTCGAGTCCAGGGGCTGGACGACGTCGCGCTTCGGCTATCGCACCGTCCGCGAAGACCCGCGCGAGCAGGTGGCCGATCTTGCCGAGGCGATCCGGTCGCGGGAAGCGCCCATCGTCCACCTCGTCGGACACAGCATGGGCGGCCTGCTGGCCCTCGCCGCGCTGGACGCCGGCGATCTGCCACCGGGACGCGTCGTCCTGCTCGGCAGCCCCGTCGGCGGCTCGTCCGTCGCGCGCAGGCTGCACGGCGCCCCGTTGATCGGGCGCCTGACCGGAAGCAGCGCCGAGCTGCTCGAGGAAGGCGCGGGCACCGTGGACACGGACCGCGAGATCGGCGTGGTGGCCGGCAATGCCGGCATCGGGCTGGGGCGGCTCGTCGGCGGCATCGACGGGCCCAGCGACGGGACCGTGGCCGTCTCCGAGACCCGGCTCGAGGCCGCGGCCGACCACCTGACCCTACCCGTCTCGCACACGGGCATGCTGTTCGCCTCGAGCGTCGCCGAGGCCGTCGATGCCTTCCTGCGGCGTGGCCGATTCGGCGAAAGCGCCTGAACGCGCGCTAGAGCCACCAGGCCAGCACGAACCAGAGGATCATCGCCACGGCGATGACGACCTTGGCCACCGTGCCGACGAGCACGCCCACACTGGCGCCGACTCCGGCCCGGATCGAGGAATCCACCGTCGCGCGACCCAGCCAGTGCCCCAGCGCGCCGCCGGCGAACGGCCCGAGCAGCAGGCCCGGGAGCCCGAAGAACATCCCGACGATCAGCCCGGCCGTCGCGCCCAGGATGGCAGCGCGGCCGGCCCCGAATCGGCGCGCCCCTTCGGCCGTGGCCAGGAAGTCCAGAATCAGCGAAAGGATCGTCAGGACCAGCAGCCCGCCCAGCGTGCCGAAGCCGACGCGCACGAAGCCGTCGAGCCACGCGGCCAGGAACAGCCCGGCGAGTATGATCGGGGTGCCGGGCAGCGAAGGCAGCAGCGCACCGGCCAGCCCGACGACGACGAGCACGACGGCGAGCACCCAGCCCAGCGCCGACGCCGACTGCATGAAGAAGTCCTCCATCCCGGTCCTCCGTTGCAAAGCCCGGTCCATTCTCGCACCATGGGCCGCTTCGACCCCCACCCGATTTCGATAGGAGAAACGATGGCTTTCCTGGAACCGCTGCCGCCCGAGACCACGCCCGAACTGGAGGAGACCTTCGGTCATTTCCGAGAGATTCTCGGCTTCGTCCCCAACAGCCTGCTGACCATGCAGCGCCGGCCCGAGATCGTCGCGGCCTTCGGCACGCTGACCTCGGCCGTCATGGATCCCGATGGATCCGTCGACCCCGCGACGAAGCGGCTGCTCGCGCACTTCGCGAGCCGCGCGGCCGGCTGCCAGTACTGCGAGGCCCACTCGTTGATCGCCGCCGGGATCAGCGGGCTGCCGCAGGAGAAACTCGACGCGATCTGGGAATACCGGACCAGCGAGCTCTACAGCGACGCGGAGCGCGCGGCGCTGGACTTCGCGCTGGCGGCCGGCAGCGTGCCGAACGGCGTCGACGAGGAGATCATGGCGCGGCTGAAGGAACACTGGAGCGACGACCAGATCGTCGAGATGCTGGCCGCGATCTGCCTCTACGGCTTCCTGAACCGCTGGAACGATTCGATGGCCACCGACCTCGAGGCGGCGCCGACCGAACTCGGCAGGCGGCTGCTGGCCCGCGGCGGCTGGACCGGCGAGCGGCACTCGGCCGGCGAGACCGGCGACTCGTCCTGAGACGCGACTCCGCCCCCCGCGGCCAAGCCGCCGGGGCGGCGATCCGATACGATAGCGACCCGCTTCCAGATCGGCTCAGAACATGACCCAGCGCGACCACCTCGCCACCCGCGTCATCCACGCCGGGCAGGCCCCCGACCCGACCAACGGCGCCATCATGACGCCGATCTACGCGACGAGCACCTACGTGCAGGCCAGCCCCGGCGACCACCAGGGCTACGAGTACTCGCGAACCCACAACCCGACGCGCAGGGCCTGGGAAGCCTGCATCGCCGATCTGGAAGGCGGCGTGGCCGGCTTCGCGTTCGCATCGGGCATGGCCGCCGTCGACACGCTGATGCATCTGCTCGGCCCCGGCGACCACGTGCTGGCCATGAACGACCTCTACGGCGGCACCTACCGGCTGTTCGAGAACGTCCGCCGGCGCTCGTCGGGGCTGGACTTCACGTTCGCCGACCTGGCCGACGTCGACGCCGCACGCGCCGCGCTGACCGATCGCACGAAGATGATCTGGGTCGAGACGCCGACCAACCCCATGCTGCAGCTCGTCGACATCGCGCGCATGTCCGAGCTCGCGCGCGAGGCCGGCTGCCTGCTCGTGGTCGACAACACCTTCGCGACGCCGATGCTGCAGCGGCCCATGGAGCTCGGCGCCGACGTCGTGCTGCACTCGGTGACGAAGTACCTCAACGGCCATTCCGACATGGTCGGCGGGGCCCTCGTGGCCGGCAGCGACGAGCTCGCCGAGCGCATCGGCTACCTGCAGAACTCGGCCGGCGGCGTGCAGGGACCGTTCGACGCCTTCCTCGTCATGCGCGGCGTCAAGACGCTGGCGCTGAGGATGAAGGCGCACTGCGAGAACGCCGGGCGCATCGCCGAGTGGCTGTCGGGCCACGACAAGGTCCGCCGCGTCATCTATCCCGGCCTCGACAGCCACCCGCAGAAGCGCCTGGCCGAGAAGCAGATGGCCGGATTCGGCGGCATGGTCAGCTTCGACCTCGACGGCGACCTCGCGGCCGCGCGCCGCTTCCTCGAGAACACGCGGCTGTTCGCGCTGGCCGAGTCGCTGGGCGGCGTCGAGAGTCTCGTCAACCACCCCGCCATCATGACCCACGGCTCGGTGCCCAGGGAGCGCCGCGAGGCACTCGGCATCACCGACACGTTGATTCGCCTTTCAGTGGGAATCGAAGACGTAGACGACCTGATCGAAGACGTTCGCGGCGCGTTGGCGAAAGTCTGAGGCCTTCGCGCTCGCCGGTCGGCGCCTGCGCTACACTCGAAGGGCAACCCATCTGCGGAGAACCGCGAATGTCCGACAAGCGAGACGCCTGGATCGAGAAGATGAAGGCCCGCATCGACGAGGCCAATGCCGAGATCGACAAGCTCGAGGCCAAGGGGCGCAGGGCCGAGGCCGATGCGAAGATGCGCTACCACGAGCGGCTCGAGGACCTTCGCGAGCAACGCGAGCGCGCGAAGGAGCGACTCGAGGAACTCCGCGAATCGGGCAGCGAGGCCTGGGACGAGATCAGGAAAGGCGCCGAGGAGGCCTGGGAATCGCTGACGCGAAGCATGCAGCGCGCCCGCGACCGCTTCGGTGATGACTGACGAGAACGACTCGGCGATGACTGAGCGTCTTCGCATCGCGGCCGCGGCGCTGGTCGCGATCGGAATGTCGACCGGCTGCGCATCGACGGCCGGGTTCGTGCGCCCCGTCCTCGAGCAGTACGACTGTCACCGTGCCGCATCGGGTCGCCCCGACGCCACGCAGCGCCGCGCGGCCTGCAGCGTGCCGGCCGCACCGGCGACCGGCTGAGATCAGCGGGTCTCGATCCCGGACTCGGTCGCGACGAGCACTTCGTCGGCCGGGCGGCGCGCGAACAATCCGCAGGTCACGACGCCCGGAATCTGGTTGATGCGCGACTCCATGTCGACGGCATCGACGAGATCGAGATTGCGCACGTCGAGGATCAGGTTGCCGTTGTCGGTCTCGAAATCCTCGCGCAGCTCCGGACGGCCGCCGAGCCCCACCATCTGACGGGCGACGTAGGCGCGCGCCATCGGCAGCACCTCGATCGGCAGCGGAAACTCGCCGAGTACGTCCACGCACTTGCTCTCGTCGACGATGCAGACGAACTTCCGGCTCGCCGCAGCGACGATCTTCTCGCGCGTCAGTGCACCGCCGCCGCCCTTGATGAGCCGGCGGTGCGGGTCGACCTCGTCGGCGCCGTCGATGTACAGCGCGAGGTCTCCGGTGCGGTTCAGGTCGAGGACGTCGACGCCGGCCTTGCGCAGGCGCTCGGTGGTCTGCTCCGACGACGACACCGCGCCCTCGAGGCGGATGCCCGAGGCGGCCAGTTCGTCGATGAAGGCGTTGACGGTCGAGCCCGTGCCCACGCCGAGCAGCATGCCGTCCTCGACGCGCTTCAGCGCCGCGCGCGCGACCTCGATCTTCAATCGATCCTGGCTCATGCCGGCTTCTCCTTTTCCATCTTCAGCACCTCGTCCCATTGTGCCTTCGTGACCGGCACGATGGACAGCCGGTTGCCGCGCCGGATCAACGGAAAGTCGCCGAAGCGCTCGGGCTGCGCCTTCATCTCCTTCAGCGTCACCACGCGATCGAGCTTGCGGACGAACTTCACGTCGACGAGCACCCAGCGCGGGTCGTCGGGATCGGACTTCGGGTCGTGGTAGTCGGATTCGGGATCGAACTGCCACGGGTCGGGATACGGCTCGCTGGCGACCTCGGCGATGCCGACGACGCCGGGCGTGGTGCAGTTGGAGTGGTAGAACAGCACGCCGTCACCGGGGGACATGTCGTCGCGCATGAAGTTGCGCGCCTGGTAGTTGCGCACGCCGTGCCAGGGCTCGATCCCGTCGGGCCGCGCCTCCAGGTCGTCGATGCCGAACACGTCGGGCTCGGACTTCATCAGCCAGTAGCTCATCGGGACACCTCGAACGGATCAGGCCGCAAAGGGTAACGGTTCATCCATGGTCCGGGGGCGCCGGTCCGGCGCCTTCAGTCCCGGAACACCTGCAGCCCGCGCTCGGTGATCACGCCGCCCAGCGGCACGTCCCAGCGCTCGGCCGGCAGGCTGTCGACCTGCTGCAGCGAATAGGCCACGCCGACGAGCCAGGGGCCGGCATCGCGCTGGTCGAGCAGGAACGAAAAGGTGCGGTCGTAGTAGCCGGCGCCCATGCCGAGGCGCGTTCCCGTGGCCGAGACGGCCACGAGCGGCGTCAGCACGAGTTCCAGGCGCTCCGGCGGGATGCGCCGCGCGTCGACGGGCTCGGGAATGCCGAAGCGGTTGCGTCGCATCTCGGTACCGGGCTTCCAGCGCCCGAAAACCATTTCCTCGTCCTCGACGATGGGCAGCCAGATCCGCCGTCCGGCCTCGTGCAGCACCTGCATCGCCGGTGAGAGGTCGGGCTCGCCGCGAAAGGCCAGGAACGCCGCGATGTCGACGTCGTCGCGTTCGTCGAGCAGGCGCAGCAGGTGGGTGCAGATCTGGCCGTCCGCGCGCCGGCGCGCATGCGGGTGCAGCGCGGATCGATTCTCGATGAGACGGCTTCGGAGCTCCGCTTTCCGGTTCGTCGAGATGGAATCCAACGGGCCGGCCTCGCGGAATGGAAGAGGATGACGCTCTCCGCAGATGCCACTGCAGAGCCGGTGACCTTGAACCAGAGGTTCAGGTGGGAGGGCTATTGGAGCCTTCAGGCGTTTCGCTCGAAGCGAACGTGCACACCAGCTCCGAAATCGGCCGTCCCGAGGTCAGAAAGTAGGGACAAGGCATTTTGCGGCTCCGCTGGCGAACACCGCAGAGAGCGCCATGCAATTCACTATACACGATGGCCGGCGGGGCGTTGGTGCGGCGCGGGAAAATCGCCGCCGCGAGCGCTCATTCCTCGGCCGGCGCCGGCTCCAGGCGATCGGCCAGGGCGAGGATGCGCCGGTCGACCTGGCTTTCGCGCTCGGAGGCGTCCTCGCGCGCCCGCAGCAGTTCGTCGGCCAGGTTCAGCGCACACATCACGGCGATCTTCTCGGCCGAGCTGAGCTTGCCGGACTCGCGGATCGAGCGCATCTCCTTGTCGAGGAACATCGCGGCTTCCATGAGCTTGCGGCGCTCGGCCGGCGTGCACATGACGCGGTACTCGCGGTCGAGGATGCGGACCGATACGGCCTCCTGCTCGGCCATCAGCCTGCGTTCTCCAGCGACTTGAGTCGCTCGATCATGGCCTCGACGCGCGTACGGGCTTCCTCGTTGCGCTGCACGAGGCCGGCGCGCTCGTGGACGAGCGTCTGCTGGCGCTCCATCAGCGAGCGGTTCTCCCGCTCCAGTCGGTCCACCTGTTCGAGCAGCTGGTCGATGCGCTGTTCGATGCGGTCCAGCGCGTGGCGCGTCTGCTGGTTGCTCATGCGAAGAGCCCCTTGGTTTTTCAACGGTATGATAGGACTTCATGACCCGGTTTCACAAGTCTCGCGTGCGCCCGCGCGCGGGACCCGCGTTTCCACCGCGCTGCCGGTGCTACCATCGATCTCCACGAACGCACCGCCCCTCCGAATGAACGACAACGAATCCAAGCTCGCGTGGCTGCTCGCGCTGGCCGCCGACGACGACCCCGCCCGGATCGCCGAGACCCACGGCGTGGTCGTCGGACTGCTCGCCGGCGGCCCCAACCAGTCCGACCGGGACCTCGCCGACCAGCTCGCCGCGCTTCAGGTCGGCGACTGGACCTCCGAGCGCATCCAGGAGAAGCTCGGCCCGGCGATCGGCACGCTGCGCAGCGAGCTGAGCTCGCCGGACATGGATTTCCGGCCGCTGCTGCCCACCGACGACCGGCCGCTCGACGAGCGCACTCGCTGCCTGGCCTCTTGGGTGACGGGCTTCCTGGCAGGCTTCGGCGCCGGCAAACCCGACGTCAAGGGCCGCGATGCGGCCGAGGCGCTGCGCATGCTCGAGCAGATCGCGCGCGCGGCCACCGACCCCGACACCGAGATGGAAGTGCAGGAAAGCGCCTACGCGGAGATCAGCGAGTTCGTCAAGGTCGCCGCGCTGCTGCTGCGCGAAGAGGGCCTGCGCCAGTCGGCCTGAATGGGAACCGCAACCGAATTCGAGCGCCGGCGCCGCCACGTCATGGACCTGGCCGAGCCGAACAGCGTGCTGATCTTCGCCTCGGCGCGCGAGCAACTGCGCAATGGCGACAGCTACCATCCTTTCCGCCAGGACAGCGACTTCCTCTACCTGACCGGCTTCGACGAGCCCGACGCCGTGCTGGTGCTGTGTCCCGACCGCGAGCAAGGCGAGCAGATCCTGTTCTGCCGCGAGCGCGACGCCGAGCGCGAGCGCTGGGACGGCCCGCGGTTGGGCCTCGATGGTGCGCGCGAGACGCTGGGCGTCGATGACGCCTTCCCGGTCGGCGACCTCGACGAGATCCTGCCG
>JAWVZQ010000056.1:0-11824 GCA_033722095.1 Wenzhouxiangellaceae bacterium
CACGATTGCAGCCAGCGAATACGGCGGCGCCGGCATGCCGGGAAGCAGCGTCGCGAGAACCACGCCGGCGGCGAACGACAGCAGCAGCGAGCGGCCGCCGCCCGCGGGCATCGTCAGGCGCTGGCTTCGTGCAGCAGGCCGGCCCGCATCTCGAGGCGGCGATCCATGCGCGCGGCCATGTCGGGGTCGTGCGTGACGACGACGAAGGCGATCCCGAGCTCGCGGTTCAGTTCCAGCATGAGCTCATGCACCGACGCGGCCGTGGCCTCGTCGAGGTTGCCCGTGGGTTCGTCGGCCAGCACGCAGGCCGGACGACGGATGAGCGCGCGCGCAACGGCCGCACGCTGGCGTTCGCCGCCGGAAAGCTCGCCGGGCTTGTGGCCCAGCCGCTCGGCCAGGCCGACGCGGCCCAGCAGTTCGGCTGCAGCCGTCCGTGCCTCGCGGCTGCCCTGCCCCGCGATCATCAGGGGCAAGGCCACGTTCTCCTCGGCCGTGAACTCCGGCAGCAGGTGGTGGAACTGGTAGATGAAGCCGAGGTGCCGATTGCGGATGCGGCCGCGCTCGGCCTCGGAACTGCGGTCCATGCGGCGGCCGGCGATGGTCACCGATCCGGCCGTCGGGTCGTCGAGTCCGCCGAGGATCTGCAGCAGCGTGCTCTTCCCGACGCCGGACGCGCCGACGACGGCGATGCGTTCGGCCGGGCCGATGTCGAGATCGATGCCGCGCAGCACCTCGAGTTCGGATTCGCCCTGGCGAAAGGACCGGGTCACGCCCCGGCAGCGGATCACGGGCTCACTCATAGCGAAGCGCCTCCGCAGGCCGCGTCCGGCCGGCGCGCCAGGCCGGGTACAGCGTCGAGACGAGGCTCAGCCCCAGCGCCAGCAGCGAGAACTTGACGACGTCACCGGCCTGCAGGTCCGACGGCAGGTCCGAGATGTAGTAGATGTCGGCGGAAAGGAACTGCGTGCTCAGCGCCTGCTCGATGGCCGCGACGATCTGCTCGACGTTGAGCGCGAGCAGGATTCCGCCAACGGTGCCGAGCACCGTCCCGATGATTCCGATCGACATGCCCTGGACGACGAACACGCGCATCACGGCCGCCGGGCTCATGCCCATGGTCTTGAGGATCGCGATGTCGGACTGCTTGTCGGTCACGAGCATGACCAGCGTGGAAATGATGTTGAACGCCGCCACGACGATGATCAGCGACAGGATGATGAACATCACGGTCTTCTCCATCTGCACGGCGCGGAACCAGTTGGCGTGCTGCTGCGTCCAGTCCCTGACCCGGTAGAAGCCCGGCAGTTCGCCGGCCAGTTCCTGCGCGATGGAACGGGCCCGGAACAGGTCGTCGAATTCCAGTCGCACGCCGCTGACGCCCTCTTCCATGCGGAACAGCGCCTGCGCGTCGCGCCAGTGCACGACGGCCAGCTTGGCGTCGAATTCGTGGACGCCTGCCTCGAACAGCCCGGCGACCGTGAAGCGGCGAACCTGCGGAATCACGCCCGCCGCCGTGGTCCGGATTTCCGGCGCGAAGATCGTGACGCTGTCGCCGACGCCGACGCCGAGCGAAGCGGCCAGCTCGACCCCGAGCAGGACCTGCCAGCGCTGCTCGGAGAGCGCCTCGAGCGAGCCGCTGATCATCTGTTCGTCGAGGTCGGAAACGTCGGGTTCGCGGTCCGGGGCGATGCCGCGCACGAGGGCTCCGCCGACTCCGCGACCCTTGAGCAGCGTCTCCTGCTCGACGAACGGCGCGGCGCCGACCACACCCGGGTGCGCCTCGGCGCGCTCGACGAGCTCGCGCCAGTTCGTGAAAGGCCGATCCCAGGTCGAAACGGTGGCATGCGAGACGACGCCGAGGATGCGTTCGCGCAGTTCCTTTTCGAAGCCGTTCATGACCGAGATCACCGTGATCAGGATCGCGACTCCGACCGCGATGCCGGCCATGGAGATCAGCGATATGAACGAGATGAAGTGGTTTCGACGCTTGGCGCGCAGATAGCGCAGGCCGATCGAGAGCGTCAGGGGCTGGAACATGGTTCGGTCACCTCCGCGATGCGGTCGTCAGGCGGAGGCGCCGCGCAGCGCGTCCAGGGGTTCGTCCAGGTCGTGGGGCAAGGGCGCCCCGAACAACTGGTCCTCGGGCCACGGCAATCGTAGCGCGGCCGCGTGCAGGAACAGGCGCTCGAGACCCGGCACCGAGTCGGGTCGCTCGTTGTAGCGCTCGTCGCCGGCCACGGGTGCGCCGAGATGCGCGGCATGGACGCGGATCTGGTGCGTACGCCCCGTCTCGATGCGCACTTCGACGAAGTCCCGGTGACCGATCGTCTCGAGACGCTGGAACGTCGAACGGGCGGCATCGCCGGCCTCGTCGACGACCACGCGATGCTGGCCGCTGCCGTCGCGCACTTTCGAAAGCGGCGCGTCGACCTCCACGCGATCCTCGCGGAGGCGGCCGTCGAGAAGGGCGAGGTACTTCTTGTCCACGCGTCGTTCGCGGAACGCTTTCTGCAGCTCGGCCGCAGCGGTGCGCCCGACGGCGAAAACCATGAGTCCGCTGGTTTCGCGGTCGAGACGATGGACGGGCACGGCATCGGGGACGATGCGCGCGACGGCATCGGACAGCCCCCAGGCCAGCCCGCTGCCGGCCTGCGCGGCGATGCCCGACGGTTTGTCGACGACGAGCAGTTCGCTTTGCCGGTGGACGATGGCGCCGCGGATCCGCTCGATCACGCCGTCGGGTACGCTCGCCGGTCCGCCGGTGGCCTGGACCGGGGGGATCCGCACCGTCTCGCCCCGGGCCAGCTTCCGCATCGGCTTGGCGCGCCCGCCGTCGACGCGCACCTGGCCGGTGCGGATCAGGCGGTAGACGAGCGATCGCGGCACCGAGCCGATCTCGCGCATGAGGAAGTTGTCGAGCCGCTGCCCGTCGTGATCGGCGTCGACGGTGACCTCGCGGACGGATTGTCGGGGCGTTGCCATCTTGATCGATCGTCCTGCGGACTGCGAGGAAACGGCCGGCGCGAGTGCCCGTTCCGGGCACCGGAAATTGCCGCCAACCGCGGGTTCCAGTATACTTGAAAGGTTTTCAGGCAGCGCGTCGCCGAAGGGCTTCCCGACGCGATGCGCGCTCGCCCTCGTCGGTCCGGCAAGCCGGCTTGCCCGCCTTGCCCGTTCCCGCGGCACGTCGCTCGCGACGCCGGGGACCCGGACTCCGCGAAACCGGCCACGGCAGTGCGGCCGGAGGGCGAAAACACGATCGCGTCGCCTCCCGTCCCGAGCGGGACAGGGGCGATCCCAGACAACCAGACGCTCCCGGCGACAACGCTTCGAAGAACCAGAAAGTCCGGGACGACGCGGTTCCCAGCGAACCGCGATCCTCGCCTGCCCCCGCGGCCGGTGCGGGAGCGTCCCTGCAGGAATCATCCGACAATGAAACGCATGCTCATCAACGCGACTCAGCCCGAGGAGTTGCGTGTCGCCATCGCAGATGGCCAGAATCTCGTCGACCTCGACATCGAGGTCCCCGCCCAGGAACAGAAGAAGTCGAACATCTACAAGGGCCGCGTCACGCGCGTGGAGCCCAGTCTCGAGGCCTGCTTCGTGGAATTCGGCTCCGAGCGCCACGGCTTCCTCCCGCTCAAGGAAATCTCGAGGGAATACTTCTCGGAGAACGCCCAGAAAGCGCTCGACGCAGGCGAGAAGGTCGACATCAAGGACGCGATCTCCGGCGGCCAGGAAGTCATCATCCAGGTCGAGAAGGAGGAACGCGGCACCAAGGGCGCGGCCCTGACGACGTTCATCAGCCTGGCCGGGCGCTATCTCGTCCTGATGCCGAACAATCCGCGCGCCGGTGGCGTCTCGCGCCAGGTCACCGGTGACGATCGCAAGGCCATCCTCGACGCGCTCAAGCAGCTCGACGTTCCCGACGACATGGGGCTCATCGTGCGCACGGCCGGCGTCGGTCGCGAGGCCGAGGACCTGCAGTGGGATCTCAACTACCTCATGCAGCTCTGGACGGCCATCAAGGAGGCTTCCGAGTCGCGCAAGGCGCCGTTCCTGATCTACCAGGAAAGCAACGTGATCATCCGCGCGCTTCGCGATCACCTGCGCGACGACATCGGGGAGATTCTCATCGACTCCGAGCCCGTCTTCGAGGACGCGCGCGAGTTCCTGCAGCAGGTCATGCCGCACAACCTGCGCAAGCTCAAGCGCTACTCCGACGAGACGCCGCTCTTCTCGCGGTTCCAGATCGAGAGCAAGATCGAGTCGGCCTTCGCGCGCGAGGTGCGCCTGCCCTCCGGCGGCGCCGTGGTCATCGACCACACCGAGGCGCTGCTTTCGATCGACATCAACTCGGCTCGCGCCACGAAGGGCGCCGACATCGAGGAGACCGCGCTGCAGACCAACCTCGAGGCCGCCGAGGAAATCGCCAGGCAGCTTCGCCTGCGCGACCTGGGCGGACTCGTCGTCATCGACTTCATCGACATGAGCAGCCGCGACGCGCAGCGCCAGGTCGAGAACAAGCTTCGCGAGGCCATGCGCGCCGACAAGGCACGCGTGCAGATCGGCCGGATTTCCCGCTTCGGCCTGCTCGAACTGTCGCGCCAGCGCCTGCGCCCCTCGCTGGGAGAATCGAGCAGCGTCACCTGCCCGCGTTGCGACGGCCACGGCTCGATCCGCTCGATCGAATCGCTGGCGCTGTCGATCCTGCGCCTGGCCGAGGAAGAGGCCATGAAGGAAAACACGGGTCGCGTCATCGTCCAGTCGCCGATGCCGGTGGCGAACTTCCTGCTCAACGAGAAGCGTGCCGTCATCGCCTCGATCGAGAAGCGCACCGCCGTGCCGCTGACGATCGTCGCCAATCACGTGTTCGAGACGCCACGCTTCGAGATCCAGCGGCTGAAGTCCACCGAGGTCGTCGAGGAGCCGAGCTACGCGCTCGTGCGCGGCGACGAGATCGAGACCGTGCTGTCCGAGGAGGAGGTTTCGGCGCCGCAGAGCCAGCGTGAGGAGCCGGCCGTACGAACGATGCGGCCCTCCCAGCCGGCGCCGCAGCGCGAGGAGGAGACCCCGCGCCTGGGCCTCTGGGCCACGATCATGGAGTGGTTCCGGCAGCGCCGCGCCGAGAAGCGTGCCGAGGCCGCAAGCGAAGCCGAAGAGACCCGCAGGACCGAGCCGCCGAAGAAGGCCCCGCCCGCTTCGAAGTCCTCGGGGCGTCACTCCGGGCCCGGGGACCGGCGCGGCCGGAAGAAGACCTCGCGCAAGAAATCACGGCGGAAGGGCTCCGAGTCCCGCCCCGACGGGCAGCCCGCCGGAGACGGCCGATCCGGCCCGGGACCCGCCGACGAAGGCGACGAGACGTCGAAGAAGAAAAAGAAGAAGCGCCGCCGCCGTGGCGGCAAGAAGCGCCGTGGCAAGTACTCCACGGGTCAGCGCGAAGGCGGCAACGATCGTGACGACAACCGTGATGACAACCGTGACGACAACCGTGACGACAATCGCGGCAACGATCGCGGCAACGATCGCGGCAACGGGAATGGCTCCGACGGCGGGCGCGGCCCGGACGCCGGGAACGACGGCAAGCAGGAAGACGGCAAGCGCGGGGCCGACGCCGGCGGCCAGAAAGCCTCGGGCGGCCGCGACGGCGCTCGCAAGGATGGCGATCGCAGCCAGCGTCCCGACTCGAAGTCCGACTCGAAGCCCGACTCGAAGCCCGACTCGAAGCCCGACTCGAAGCCCGACTCGAAGCCCGACTCGAAGCCCGACTCGAAGCCCGAGTCCAAGCCCGAGTCCAAGCCCAAGCCCGACTCGAAGCCCGATTCGAAGCCCGAGTCCAGGACCGAGCAGAAGCGAGACCCGAAGTCGGGCTCGGACACGAACGAAGGCTCCGGAAACGCCGACCGACCGCGGGCAGAGCCGGTCGGCAAGCAGGCCGGGCTCTTCAAGCTCGACGAGCCGGGTTCCGACAAGGACTGATCCGGACCCCGTCCCCGGCCCGCCGGGGACGGTCGCTGCAACCCCCGGAATCCGGTCGGCGACCGGCCTGCCCTACTCTTCGGCGGGCAGCACCTCGTGCCGGATCGCGGCGCGCAGCAGGTCCACCTCGCTGCGCACACCGAGCTTTTCGTAGATTCGGTACTTGTGCGTGGACACGGTCTTCGGGCTGATGTGGATGCGTTCGGCGATCGCGCGCGGCTTCAGCCCGCGCGCCAGCATGAGTGCCACCTCGAGCTCACGACTCGTGAGTTCCGAGAACGGACAGGCGGTTTCGCCGCCGGGCAGCATCGCCGACGCCAGTTGCTGAGCGATCTCGGCGCCGATGTACCGCTTGCCGCCGGCCACGTCGCGCACGGCACGCAGCAGTTCCTCGGCGTCGCAGCCCTTGGTCAGGTAGCCGGAGGCGCCGCTGTCGAGCAATCGAAGCGGATACGGCTGGCGGCTGCGCGCGGTCAGGCCGATGACGCGTGCCGCCGGACGGCGCCGCAGGATTCGTTCCGTCGCTTCCACGCCGGACATTCCGGGCAGGCCGATGTCCATGAGCACGATGTCGGGCTCCAGTTCAAGATTCAGGCGCAGGGCCTGCTCTCCGCTCGACGCCTCTCCGACGACGCGCATGTCGCCGGCACGATCGATGATGTTCGCCAGCCCGCTGCGAACGAGGACATGGTCCTCCACGATGATGACTTTGATCATCCATTCCTGCTCCCCGGTTTGCCAATGCCGCGGCGAACGCCAATCGCCGCGCGATCGACCTTACCGGAAGACGGAAGGAATGTGAAGACCGTCAAGTCGACGGCCCGGGGGTGGCTCAGGGCTGGGAGCGGTCCGCGAAGTGGCCGTCGACGGCGCGGAATCCGCCGTCCACGCCCTTGGTCACGATCGACACGGCATCGTGCGGGTGCAGGCTCTCGAAGTGGCGACATCGTGCCCAGAAGTCCAGCACCTGTTCGTCGTCGTCGAGGGCAGTCTGTACGCGGCGGCCGGCGTCCTCGCAGAACATCAGGTTCTGTCCGTTGAGTCGCGCGAACTCCATCTCGTCCTCGCGCTTGACGGCCGTCTGTACCGGCGTCTTGAGCGCGTTCTCGATCCGGTCGATGAGTTCCACGAAGGGGAACGCGTCGAGCTCCGGCGTCAGGCGGACGCGGATATCGGCCGAGGAGCGCTGGCTGTGCGGCGTGGCCATGATGCCCTGCTCGCTGCCGAGCCAGCGCATCACGGCCTCCCTGTCCAGCGACTCGCCGGTCGGGAAGTCCTCGTCGAACTGGCGCTGGATCAGCTGGCGCGCCAGCGCCGCCGAACAGGGACAGGTGCTCGAATAGGTCACGCGGTAGGGCACTTCGAGCGAGAAACCGTCCGCGCTGCGCGTGGCGACGATGCTGAACGGATAGCTGCGCCATCCGGCATTCCGGCTCGACAGCGCGGGCCGGCGAACCTGGTACTCGAAGTCGATGCGCACCATGGCGCTGGTGCTCAGGCCGCTGTGCGAGTCGAGGAACTCCCGGAGCAGCTCGCGCATGACGTTCGGGGCCAGCGCATGTTCGGCCAGCAGGCGGTCGAGATGCAGGTACAGGCGCGACATGTGGATGCCGCGAACGGCGGGCTGATCGAGGTCCACGTAGGCGCTGACGCGCGCCGGCGTCTGGACGAGCGTACCGTCCGGGCCCGCGATGCGGACCGGAATCTCGATATGGCTCATGCCGACCCAATCCAGGCGGCCGGAAATCTGGTCGTGCGGCTGCGAGGCCACGTCGGGCATCGACACCGTTTCGTTCTTCATGTCCATGGTCTGGCGGTTCCTGCGCGGGGCGCGCTCCGGCACGAAAATTCGCGATGCGGAGTATGCGCGGTGCGCATCAACGTCGGGTGAGTCCGGCGACCCGGCCGGAGTGGACCGGATCGACCGGCCGGTCGGCCTTGGGCCAGCCTGTCAGTATAGCCGATCCAGACAGCGAAATCCCCGCCGGGGTTCCGTGGAATCCCCCCGAACGGCACGGCCTGGAAGACGATCGGAGCGGCGACGTTCGAACTCGCGAGTAACCGGATCGTTGCGCCCGGGAAATCCCATCGCCGCTTCTCGATCACGTCGCGGATTCGGCGGTGTGAGGGGATCGTCGATGGGCGACGGCGCGGCGGCAGTCGCGCAACGGGATAGCGGGCAGAGTCGCCGGGGAAACCTCCCATCGTGCTGCAGCGGTTCCGGGGGCGAATCCTGTCTCGATGGGTGACTGACTGGAGACAGGCACAAAAAAAGCCCGGAGAGTCCGGGCTTTCGAGTACAGGATCTGAATGGTCGGAGCGGCGAGATTCGAACTCGCGACCCCCACAACCCCATTGTGGTGCGCTACCAGGCTGCGCTACGCTCCGATGTGACAAGTATAACCGGCGCGGGGACGCGCCGGGCGTTGCGCGGCGCACGCCGGACTTCAGCGCCGCAACACCTGCAGGACGTCCTCGAGTTCCGTGCGCATCTGGCGCACGAGTTGCTGGCTCCTGGAGATATCGTCCTGTGCCGCCTGGCCCTCGAGACGCTGCCGCGCGCCGAGGATCGTGAAGCCCTGCTCGTGCAGAAGGCTGCGGATCTGGCGGATCATGATGACGTCGTGGCGCTGGTAGTAGCGACGGTTGCCGCGTCGCTTGACGGGCTTGAGCTGCGGGAACTCCTGCTCCCAGTAACGAAGGACGTGCGGCTTAACGGCGCACAGATCGCTGACCTCACCGATCGTGAAGTAGCGCTTCGCCGGGATCGGCGGCAGTTCCTGATTACTCCCCGGATCCAGCATAGGCCTCCACCCTTCCGCGCAGCTTCTGGCCCGGCTTGAAGGTCACGACACGGCGGGCGGAGATCGGGATTTCCTCGCCGGTCTTCGGGTTCCTTCCGGGACGCTGCTTCTTGTCGCGCAGCTGGAAATTCCCGAAGCCGGAGAGCTTGACGTTCTCTCCCGACTCCAGCGCGTCGCGAATGCAGTCGAACCAGGCGTCGACGAACTCCTTGGCCTCGCGCTTGTTCAACCCCACTTCCTCGAACAGGCTGTTCGCCAGATCGGCCTTCGTCAATGCCATCCCTTTATCCTCTCAGGCGTGCGCTCCATTCGCGCGCCAGTCTTTCCGTGATCGCCGAGACGAGCTCGTCGACCTCCTGATCCTTCAGGGTGCGCGATACTTCGCGGAAAATCAAGCCTATAGCAATACTTTTATAGCCTGATTCTATCCCTGTCCCCTGGTAGACATCGAAGATGATACACCCTTCGAGCCGTTCGCCGGCAACGTCCCGGGCCGTTCGCTCGAGACGGGCGGCCTCCACGCGCTCGGGCACGATCAGCGCCAGGTCCCGGCGCACCGACGGGAAGCGGGCCAGCCCGGAATACTGCGGCAGTCCCCGCCCGCGAAGCAGCCCGAGGTCGAGCTCGGCGACGAACACGGGATCGTCGAATTCTCGCTTCGAGGACAACGCCGGGTGCAACTGGCCGAGCCAACCGGCCGGCCGGCCCTGGAGGGCCAGTTCGGCGGCCTGCCCCGGGTGCAGCCAGGGGCGCTCGCAGCGCGTGAACGACATCGCATCCATGCCGTGGCCCAGGCAAGTGACGAGATGTTCGATCTCTCCCTTGAGGTCGTGGAAATCCGCGACCCGACGCTGCGCGCCCCAGTGCTCGCGACCGGCCGGACCGGCCAGCAGCAGCCCGAGGCGGGACGGTTCGTCGAAGCCCTCGTCGCCGGCCAGGAAGACGTGCCCGGTCTCGAACAGACGGATTCTGCGCTGCTGGTGGCGCAGGTTGGCGTCGGCCGTGCGAAGCAGTCCCGGCAGAAGCGTCGTGCGCAGCACCGCCAGGTCCCGGCTCAGTGGATTGGCCAGCGGCTGCGCGGCCGCATCGGCCTCGATCTCGCCGAGTTCATCGGCCGACACGAAGCTCCAGGTCATGATTTCCTGGAAACCACGCGCCTGCAGCGTCGCACGGACCGGCCCCAGGCCCGCATCGGTTTCGCTGGGAGTCTGCACGCGCAGCCGCCCGCGCGGTGCGCGCGACGGCAGCGCATCGTAGCCGACCATGCGCGCGACTTCCTCGACGAGATCGATCTCGCTTTCGAGATCCCTGCGGCTCGTGGGGGGGACGACGGCCAGATCTTCTCCGGAGCCGGCCTCGACGTCCATGTGGAGCCGACGCAGCAGCGCGGCGATGGCCTCGCCGTCCAGTTCGGTCCCGAGCAGGCGATTGACGCGCTCCGGCCGCAGCGTGATCCGCACCTCGCCGGGAAGATGCTCGGCATCCGTGGCCTCGATGACGGGACCGGGCCGGCCGCCGGCGATGTCGACGATCAGGCGCGTGGCGCGTTCGACGGCCTGCATCTGCAGTCCCGGGTCCACGCCGCGCTCGAAACGGTGCGAGGAATCGGTCGAAAGACCCAGGCGGCGGGCGCGTCCCGCGATCGCCTCGGGCGCGAACCAGGCCGATTCGAGCAGGATGTCGCGCGTACCGTCGCCGACCGCGGATTCACGGCCGCCCATGATCCCGGCCAGTGCCAGCGGGCGCTCGTCGTCGCAGATCAGCAGCATGTCCTCGTCGGGCACGATCTCGCGATCGTCGAGCAGCGTGATGCGCTCGTCACCATCGGCCATGCGCACGTGGACGCCGCCCCGGATGCGATCGAGATCGAAGGCATGCATGGGCTGGCCGAGTTCGAGCAGCACGTAGTTCGTCACGTCGACGATGGGACCGAGGCTTCGGAGCCCGCAGCGCTCGAGCCGCTGGATCATCCAGGCGGGCGTGCGCGCCGCCGGATCGACGCCCGCGACGATGCGCCCGACATAGCGCGGACACGCGGCCGGCGCCTCGAGGTGGATGGGAATCTCGCGATCCAGCGCGGACCGGACGGCAGCCATCTCGGGCGCATCGAAGGGCAGCGACTCGATCGCCGCGACTTCGCGCGCGATGCCGCGGATCGACAGGCAGTCGGCACGGTTCGGCGTCAGGTCGAGTTCGAGAACGGCGTCCGGCAGCCCGAGAACCTCGGTGACGGCCGTGCCGGCCTCGGCGTCCGCGGGCAGCTCGAGCAGCCCGTCGGCATCCTCGCCGACGCCGAGTTCGGGAGCCGAGCAGAGCATCCCTTCGGAGCGCACGCCGCGCAGTTTGGCGGGCTTGATCTTCGTTCCGTCGGGCAGGCGCGTGCCCGGCCGGGCCAGCGGCGCCTTCAGGCCCTCGCGGGCATTGGGCGCGCCGCATACGATCGTGGACGGCTCCGAAGCGCCATGCTCGACGGTGCAGACGCGCAGGCGGTCGGCATCCGGGTGCGGGGCGCAGGCCGTGATGTGCCCGACGACCACGCCGTCGAGGTCACGCCCGATCTGCTGGACATCGTCGACCTCGAGCCCGGCAGCCGTCAGGCGCTCGGCCAGGTCCTCGGGAGCCAGGTCGACGGGCACCCATTGCTTGAGCCATTGAACGCTGAATCGCATGTCGAAATCGGTCCGTGACGGTGGATAGGGTCGCGCGACGGCCCCGGCCGGTCAGCGGAACTGGGCCAGGAATCGCAGGTCGTTGTCGAAGAACAGCCGCAGGTCGTCGACGCGGTAACGCAGCATGGCGAAGCGCTCCACGCCGAGTCCGAACGCGTAGCCCGTGTAGCGCTCGGGATCCACGCCGCAATTGCGCAGCACGTTCGGGTGCACCATTCCGCAGCCCAGCACCTCGAGCCAGCGGCCGGGGCTGCCGTCGGCATTGCGCCAGCGGATGTCGACCTCGGCAGACGGCTCGGTGAACGGGAAGTACGAGGGTCGCAGCCGCATTTCGAGCTCGTCCTCGAAGAACGCGTTGACGAACGTCGAGAG
>JAWVZQ010000057.1:0-11651 GCA_033722095.1 Wenzhouxiangellaceae bacterium
CGACCTGGTACTGGTATCCGCCGCAGTAGGCGGCCGAGTTCCAGACCGCCGATACCACGTCGGAACCGACGACGTTCCAGAACCCCTTCGGCAGCGACGGCCGTCCCGCCGTGCCCTTGAGCCAGTTGGCGTTGTAGTAGGCCATCCACGATTCCTGCTGCATGCGCACGGCATCGTTCTGGTAGCCGAGAATCCACCCGAGGATGGACTCGAAGACCGTGCCCTGCATGACGGCATCGGCCAGCGGCGTGCCCTTCGACGACGGTGCCAGCGCGTTGACCCAGCGCGTACGCTCGATGATCAGCGGATAGCGGCTGTCCCAGGTCGGGTTCGAGAGGATCCAGCGCATGACGTTGCCGCCGTTCGAATGCGTGACGACGACGAGGTCGGTGATGTTGCGGCTCGTGATGAACCCGTGCAGCGCACCGGCCAGACATCCCGCAGCGCCGGACGTCCACATGTACTGCTCGAAGTCGCAGTTCACGACGACGTAGTTCGACGAGTTCGGCAGGCCCTGGCGCACGGAATTGACGAAATCGGCGGTCCAGTAGTCGTTGAGTGCATCGGTCTGCGAACCGGTACCGTGGACGAAGGCCACACCGGTACCGGCCTGCGCGCCGCCGCAGCAGAGCAGCCCGAACAGGGCCGCCGCGATGAATCGTTTCATGCGTGTTCTCCTCGATCGTGGATTGGAACGGGAGGCTCCCTCGGTTCGTCGCGTGGCGGGACCGGTGTCTCCCAAGTCACCGGAATCCTTGACGAACCGCACGGGAGTATAGACAGGCAGTGCGGTGCTCCGCAAATGGGCCGGCCTCGGCGGGCCGGCCGCGACTCATTCGAACAGGCGCGGCTGGCGGACGGGAAGGCAACTGCGGCGATGCGCCGGACAGGGGCCGAGGCGATGCAGCGCCGCCAGGTGCTCGGCCGTGCCGTAGCCCTTGTGGCGTTCGAATCCGTAGCCGGGCCAGCGCTCGGCCAGCTCGAGCATGCGCGCGTCGCGATGGACCTTGGCCACGATGCTGGCGGCCGAGATGGCGGGATCGACGGCATCGCCGCCGACGATGGTCTGGCAGGCCAGCCCGCCGAGATCGGGCGCGCGGTTCCCGTCGACACGGACCAGCGTGGGCCGCGGGTCCAGCGCGCGCACGGCGCGGGCCATGGCCGCCATCGTCGCGGCCAGCACATCGCTGCGATCGACCTCCTCGGGCGCGACCTCCTCGACGACCACGCATCGGGCCACGGCGAGGATCTCGGCGGCCAGTCGCTCGCGCGCCTGCGCGCTCAGGGCCTTCGAATCGGCCAGCCCCTCGACGGGCCGGCGCGGATCCGGGATGACGGCCGCGACGACGAGCGGCCCGGCCAGAGGACCGCGGCCGACCTCGTCGACGCCGGCGATCCAGAGCTCAGACACGCGCGTCGAGACGCTCGGCGACGACCGAGGCCGCCGTTTCGGCCGCCCCGTTCGCCAGTCCGTCGTGCAGCGAGCGGGCGCGCCGCTCGAAGCGCTCGCGGCGTGCGTCGTCGTCGAGCCAGGCGCAGAGGTCGTCGACGAGCCGGCCCGGCTCGGCCTCGGCCTGCAGCCGCTCGGGAACCAGCTCCTCGCCGGCCAGCACGTTGGGCAGCGACACCCAGCGCGAGCGCACGAGGCGCAGCGTGCGGGCCAGCCCGTAGGTGGCGGCATCGAGCCGGTAGAACACGACCATCGGCGTCTTCGACAGCAGCGCCTCGAGCGTGACGGTCCCGGAGGCGGCCAGCGCCACGTCGGCAGCGGCGAGCCCCTCGCGAGTGCGCCCGCAGACCACCCGCAGCGGCTCGTAGGCGGGGACGGCGGAGGCCAGCAGCGATTCGTGGGCCGGGTCGGCCAGCAGCACGACGGGCTGCGCGTCCGGCCGCCGGTCGCGCAGCCGCCGGGCGGTCTCGGCGACGAGCCCGGCATGGCGCGCGAGTTCGCCGGGCCGGCTGCCCGGCAGCAGCGCCACGACGGGAGCCGAAGCAGGCAGATCCAGCCGCTCGCGCGCGGCCGCGCGATCGGGTTCCAGCGGGAGCGCATCGGCCAGCGGATGGCCGACGAAGCGCACGTCGAGCCCCGTGCCGTCGAACAGGCCGGGTTCGAACGGGAACAGCGTGAGCAGCAGGTCCAGCGACCGGGCGATCTTCGGAATCCGGTAGCGGCGCCAGGCCCAGACCGACGGCGCGACGAGTTGCACGGCCAGCGTGCCGCCGCGCTTGAGCCGGCGCGCAAGCCCGATGTTGAAGTCCGGGGCATCGACGCCGATGAAGGCCGTGCACTCCTGCGCGGCGATCTCGCGCGCGAGCCGGCGGCGCAGCCTGACCAGCCGCGGGACGTGTCGCAGCACCTCGAACAGGCCCATGACGTCGAGCTCGTCGGTCGTGGCCAGCGACGCCACGCCCGCGCCGCGCATCGCCCGGCCCGTGACGCCCATCAGTTCGGTGTCGCCGAGGCGCGCCCGCAGTGCCCGGGCCAGGTCCGCGGCGAGCAGGTCGCCCGAGGTTTCGCCCGCCGAGAGCGCGAGGCGGGTCATGCGGCTGCCGTGCTGCCGGAGCCGGCTGCGGGAAGGAGAAGGCCGCGAAGCATCGCTGCCGCCGGGCTCAGCGCAGCAGGCCGCGCTCGCTGGCCTCGATGTCGTCGATGAAGGGCCGCAGTTCGGGCTGTTCCCCGACGCGCTCGCGCAGCACGGCCAGCGCCTCGTCGCGGGCCAGGCCCTGGCGGTAGACGGTGCGGTAGGCCTCGCGGATGTTGCGGATCTGGTCGGCCGAGAAGCCCCGGCGCTTGAGGCCCTCGGTATTGACGCCCCGCGGGCGCGGCGGACGCCCCGAGGCCATCACGTAGGCCGGCACGTCCTGGCCCACGCCGCCGTACATGCCGAGGAAGGCATGGGACCCGATGCGGCAGAACTGGTGGGCGCCCGAAAATCCCGCGAAGGTCACGTGGTCGCCGACGACGACGTGGCCGGCCAGCGTCGCGCCGTTGGCCAGCACGCAGTGCGACCCGACGCGGCAGTCGTGGGCGACATGGCTGTAGGCCATGAGCCAGTTGTCGTCGCCGAGCACCGTCACACCGCCGCCGTCGTCGGTGCCGCGATTGATCGTCACGTACTCGCGGATGGTGTTGTTGCGCCCGATCTCGAGCCGGCTGTCCTCGCCGGCGTACTTCTTGTCCTGCGGCTCCTCGCCGATCGACGCGAAGTGGAAGATGCGCGTGCCCTCCCCGATCCGCGTGCGACCCGTCACCACGGCGTGCGCACCGACGCTGCAGCCGGCGCCGAGCTCGACGTGCTCGCCGATGACGGCGTACGGGCCGACCTCGACGTCGTCGCCCAGCCGCGCGCCTTCGGCGACGATGGCGGTGCGGTGGATCACTTGCCTTCCGGGCGAGCCGCGCAGAGCATCTCGCAGCCGGCCACGCGCTTGCCCTCGACGTGCGTCTCGGCTTCGTAGAGGCCCATGCCGCGAACGAGGCGCTTCTGGCGCACGTGGAAGTGCAGCTGGTCGCCCGGCACGACCGTCCGCGAGAATCTCGCCTTGTCGATCTTGACGAGGTAGAACAGCTGCTCGCGCTCGCCGCTCCGTTCCCTGGCCAGGTGCGCCAGGCAGCCGGCGGCCTGGGCCATGGCCTCGAGGATCAGCACGCCGGGCATCACCGGATGGCCGGGGAAATGGCCCTGGAAGAACGGCTCGTTGATCGTGACGTTCTTCAGCGCGTGGATGCTCGGCGCGTCGCCGAGCTCGTAGTCGAGCACGCGGTCGACGAGCAGGAACGGGTAGCGGTGCGGCAGGAGCTTGAAGATGCGCTCGATGTCGACGGTGGACGGATCGCTCATGGTCGGAGGGTTCCTGGATTCCGGGGAAACGAATGGGTTCAGCGGCGGAAGAGCTTTTCGAGCTGTCCGAGTCGGACCAGCGTGCGCTGCCAGGTGCGCAGTGGACGGGCCGGGATGCCGGAACCGTACTCGCCGGGTGTGTCGATCGAATTCAGCACGGTGCTCATCGCCGTGATCACGACATGATCGCAGATTTCGAGGTGCCCGCCGATGCCGCAGGCGCCCGCGATCATGCAGTAGCGGCCGATGCGCGTCGAGCCCGCGATGCCGACGCAGCCGGCGATGGCCGTGTGGTCGCCGATGACGACGTTGTGCGCGATCTGGACCTGGTTGTCGAGGCGCACATCCGCGCCGAGCACCGTATCGTCGACGGCACCGCGATCGATGGTCGTGTTCGCGCCGATCTCGCAGTCATCGCCGATCCGAACCGAGCCCACCTGCGGCACTTTGCTCCAGCGACCCTCGTCCATGGCCAGGCCGAAGCCGTCGGCACCGATCACTGCCCCGGGGTGCACGATCACGCGTTCGCCGAGCGTGGCACGGCCGACGACGGTCGCGCGCGGGTGCAGCCGGCCGTCGCGGCCGACGTGGACGCCGTCGCCGACGATCGCGCCGGCGCCGACGCGCACGCCGTCGTCGATGACGGCATCGGCGCCGACGACGGCCAGCGGACCGATCTCGGCCTGCTCCGAGACCCGGGCGCGCGGATGAACGCGCGCGGATTCGTCGATGCCCGGTTCGACGGGACGCGGCGGATGGAACAGCGCCAACGCGCGCGCCCAGGCGTGGTAGGGCTCTTCGCAGACCAGCGCCGCGCAGGGCGCCTCGTCGGCCGCGGCGTTCGAAACCAGCACGGCCGTGGCGGACGTGGTCCTCAGCGCCTCACGGTAGGCCGGGTTGGCCAGGAACGACAACTGGCCCGGGCCGGCCTCGGCGAGCGTGGCCACGCCGTGGACGCGGGCATCGGGATCGCCGCGCAACGAGGCGTCGAGGCGCTCGGCGAGTTCGGAAAGCGGGAATTCGCGCGGTTTGTCGGCAGGCCGGTTCATTGCCCGGAGCGCTGGCTCCGGAGCTCGTAGTCGACCTCGAGGAAATCCAGGACCTGGTCGGTGATGTCGATGGTGTCGGAGGCGTAGGCGACCGGGCTGGACAGCACGAGGTCGTAACCCTGCTGGCGGGCGACGGTCTGCACCGCCATCTCGATTTCCTCGCCGAGTTCCTTGATCTCGAGGTTGCGCCGGAAATTCAGTTCCTCGGCCAGGTCCTCGCGGCGGCGATCGATGGATCGGCGCAGGTTGCGGATCTCGCGCTCGCGGGCCATGACCTGCTCGTTGCTCAGCCCCGTGGCCGAGCCCAGCTCCTGCTCCATCTCGATGAGCCGCTCCTCGTCGGCCAGCAGCGCCTCGTTGCGGGGGCGGAACTCCAGGTCCAGCTCGGCGCGGCCGGCGATGACCTGCGGCGCGTTGTCGAGCAGGCGCTTCATGTCCACGTAGCCGATGCGGACGTCGGCCTGGCCCCAGGCGGAGCCGGCCAGCGCCGTCAGCAGTATCCACGTGAACAGTCGTCTCATGGCGATTCCAGCCTGATTGGACCAGGCAACCTCATCGCTAGTGTACCGCGTCGATCGAACGCCGGCATCCGGGCGGTTCACGCCGGGATCCCCGGCCCCGCGGGCCGGGGTGGACGGTCAGAACTGGCCGCCGAACGAGAACTGGATCAACTGGGTGTCGTCGCCGGGGCGATCCTTCAGGGGCGCCGCGACGTTGATGATGATCGGGCCGACGGGCGCTTCCCAGGTCAGCGAAACGCCCGTGGAGGCACGGATCAGTTCCTGGTCGAAGGTGTCGATGTCCTGGAAGACGTTGCCGGCGTCGACGAACCAGGCCAGGCGGGTACCGCTGACTTCCACGAACGGCAGCGGGAAGGCGATCTCGATTCCGGCCGTGGCCTTGAAGTCGCCGCCCACGGATCGGCAGAACTGGTCCTTCGGGCCCAGCGAGTTGTCGTCGAATCCCCGGATGTCGGACACGCCACCGGCGAAGAAGTGCTCCCAGAACGGCAGGCCGCCGTCGGAGGTCACGATTTCGTCGAGCTGGCAGTTGCCGGCCAGCCGTTCCGGCTCCACGGGCTCGAGCATGAGGTCCTGCTCGTCGTAGGCGTAGCCGTAGGACAGGTCGGTGCGGATGCTGAACGCCAGGGTGTCTCCCAGCGGCCAGTACTTGCGACCGCGATAGGCGGCGGTCACGAACTCTCGCGTGCTCCCCGGCACCGAGGCCTCGAGGCTGAGCTGGTTCAAGGAGCCGCGCGTCGGAGTCAGGAAGTGGTTCCGCGTATCGCGGCCCCAGCTCGCGTTGACCAGCGCGGCCTCGATCTGGCGCTCGTCGTTGGACAGGAAGCCGTCGCCGTTGGTGTCCAGCGTGACGGCCAGCGGCCGCGTGGCCAGCAGGCGGATCTCGGTCGGCCCTTCGGGATCGTCGGGGTCGATCGGGACCCGCACCAGGTTGCCGATGTTGATGTCGAGCTGCTGGACGCTGGCGCCGAGGCGAATGAAGTCGACCTCGGTCACGGGGAAGCCGATGTTCATGCCCGCCACGGCCTGGCTCGTCGAGAACGACGAGATGTTGGCGCGGCCCTGGTTGAACTCGGAGTAGTTCAGGAAGAAGCCGCGCGACACGCCGTCGTCGGTCCAGTAGGGGTTGTTGTAGCTGAGGCTGATGTTGCGCTGGATGGAACTGCGGCTGACGGCGAAGCCGATCGTCCGCCCCGAACCGAGGAAGTTCTCCTGCTGGATCGAGATCGACGCGATCAGGCCCTGCAACTGCGAGAAGCCCAGGCCGATCTGGAAGCTGCCCGAGGAACGCTCCTCGATGCTCACGATGATGTCGATCTGGTCGTCCGTGCCCTCGACGGCCGGGGTCTCGATGTTGACGTTCTCGAAGTACCCGATGCGCTGGAGGCGAAGCTTGGAGCGGTCCACGGCCGCCTGCGAGAACCATGCGCCCTCGAACTGGCGCATCTCGCGGCGCAGGACCTCGTCCTTGCTGACCGTGTTGCCGCGGAACTCGACGCGGCGCACGAAGACGCGCTTGCCGGGTTCGACGAAGAAGGTCAGTTCGACGGTTCGATTTTCCTGGTCGACGCGCGGCACGGGGTTGACGTTGGCGAAGGCATATCCGAAGTTCGCGAGCAGTGCCGTGATGTTGTCGACGGTCTGTTCGACCTTCTTTCGCGAGAACGTTTCGCCGGATTGCAGGGCGATGAAGTTCTCCAGGACCTCGGCGTCGACGACGAGGTCGCCGGTCAGGTTGACGTCGCTGACCGTGAAGACCTCGCCCTCGCGAACGTTGGCCGTGACATAGATGCCCTGCCGGTCCGGGCTGATGGAGACCTGCGTGGACTCGATCGCGAAGTTGATGAAGCCGCGGTCGAGGTAGTAGGCGCGCAGCCGCTCGAGGTCGCCGGACAGCTTCTCGCGCGTGTAGTTGCGCGCGCCCTTCCAGAAGAACAGCCCGGCCTTGGTATCGGACTCCCAGTCCTCGCGGAGTTCCTTTTCCGAGAAGGTCTCGTTGCCGACCACGTTGAGGTGCCGGATCCTGGCCTGCTCGCCCTCCTCGATGCGGATCGTGATGCTGACGCGGTTGCGATCCAGTTCCACGACCTGCGGGTCGACCTCGACGCTGTAGTGACCCTGGCTGTAGTACTCGCGCACCAGTTCCTGCTGGATCTTGTCGAGAGCCATTTCATCGAAGACCTCGCCCTCGGCCACCCCGACCTCGGCAAGCGCCGGCCGGAGCGTGTCGCTCGGGATCTTGTCGTTGCCCGCCAGCACCACCGAAGAGATGGCCGGACGCTCGCTGACCGAGATGACGAGGATGTCGCCTTCGCGGTAGATCTCGATGTCGTCGAAGAAGCCGCTGCGGTACAGGTCGCGGATGCTGGTGCGCGCCAGCGACGGCGTCAGCCGCTCGCCGACCTCCACGGGAAGGAAGCTGAAGACGGTCCCCTCGGAAATACGCTGCAGGCCGTCGACGCGGATGTCCTCGACGACGAAGCTCTGGGCGAACGCGGGGGAACTGGCCAGCACGGCCAGCAGGAGCAGGATTCTCATCGGCACCCTTCGATTCGGTGGTGGCTTGCGGGGCGGTTCGGCATTCTATTGAACCAGTCGTAATATATCGTTAAACACCGCCAGGCTCATGATCCCGACGATCATGAGCAGGCCGATGTACTGGCCGGCCAGCTGGGCTCGCTCCGAGACGGGGCTGCCCTTGACGGCCTCGATCGCGAAGTAGAGCAGGTGTCCGCCGTCCAGCACGGGGATCGGCAGCAGGTTGATGATGGCCAGCGACAGGCTGATCAGGCCCAGGAAGAACAGGAACCGGGACAGGCCGAGCCGGGCCGAGGACTGGGCCATCCGGGCGATCGTGATCGGGCCGGACAGGTTCGACAGCGAGGCCGATCCCGTGACCATGCGCCCGAGGATTCCGAGCGTGCCGGCCGTCAGGCGCCAGGTCTCCGAGAACGCCTGTCCCAGCCCCTCGAGGGGGCCGTAGCGCAGGATGGTGAAGCTGCGTTCGAAGGCCGTTCGCGTCGCCTCGTCCGGTTCCGGCGGCGCGACGCCGATGACGAGCCGGCCGTCGCGGCGCTCGGGCGCGAGCATCACGCTGCGCTCGATGCCGTCCCGGACGAACGTCACGGCGATCTCTCCATCGGCCTCTTCCGCCGCGGCGGGAATCTCCTCGGCCAGGTCCGTCCAGTTGCTCACTTCGCGGCCGGCCACGGCCGTGACGAGGTCTCCCGCCTGCAATCCGGCCCGGTCGGCCGGCGCGCCTTGGGTGACCGTGCCGATGACGGGCTCGAATTCGGGCCGCCACGGCACCAGGCCGAGGTGTTCGAGCGCATCCTCCTCGCGGAATTCCGGGCCGAGCCGGTCCAGCGGCAACGTGACCTCGCGGACCTCGCCGTCGGGGCGCTCCAGCGTCATGGACACGGCCTCGCGGTCCAGCGCACGCGGGATCAGCGCCAGCACGGCGTGCGTCCAGGTCCCCACGCCGGCCCCGTCGATGGACCGGATCATGTCGTCCTCGCGGATGCCGGCCTCGGCGGCCATGCCCTCGGTCGGGCCGACCACGGGCCGGGACTCGGGAATGCCGATCATGAACATGAGCCAGAACGCGGCCACGGCGAAGACGAGGTTGAAGATCGGCCCGGCCGCGACGATGGCCGCGCGCGCGCCCAGCGACTTGCGGTTGAAGGCCTGGTCGCGCTCGGCCGGCTCGACGGGCCCCTCGCGCTCGTCGAGCATCTTGACGTAGCCGCCGAGCGGAATCGCACCGACGGCGTAGCGTGTTCCCGACGCGGCCCTGCGCTCCCAGAGCGGGGCACCGAACCCCACCGAGAACTTCAGCACGCGCACGCCCGCCCGCCGGGCCACCCAGAAGTGTCCGAATTCGTGAAAGGTGACGAGCAGCCCGAGGGCCACGGCCAGCCACCAGATGGATCCGAGAATGTCGAGCATGGAAATCCGGTCGGGAACGGTTCCGGCTCCGGGGACGGCAGATCGCCCTCGAGGCCGCGAAGCACGCTAGTTTAATGGGTCAGGCGCGCGCCTGCCACGCGAAACGCCTTTCGATTCAGGCCGGCCCGGCCGTGACCCACCACAGCAGCAGGGCCCAGACCGGTGCGGCCGCGCCGAGGCTGTCCATCCGGTCGTAGAGACCGCCGTGGCCGGGCAGCAGCGCCGAGGTGTCCTTGACGCCGCGCTGGCGCTTGAATGCGCTCAGCGTCAGGTCGCCGACGATCGAGATGAAGGCCAGCACCAGCCCCGCCACGGCTGCGAGCCCCGGCGACAGCGGGATGCCGGGCATCGCCCAGGCGCAGACCGCCGCGCCGGCAGCGGCCGCGAGCAGCCCGCCGACGGCGCCGGCGACGGTCTTGCCGGGGCTGATCCGCGGGGCCAGCTTCGCACCGCCGATCCAGTGGCCGGCGAAGTAGGCGCCGATGTCGGCCATCGCGATGACGACGAGCAGCGCGGCCAGCCGCCAGGGGCTGTAGAAGTGCGCCCAGGACATCGCGATGAAGGCCGCCAGCGTGATGGCACCGCCGATCAGCAGCTTCGTCGGCTGGAAGCGGGCCGGCTCGATGCGCGCCATCGACGCGCGCGTCAACCAGATTCCGAGCAGCAGCCAGACGGCCGTCGAGAGTCCGAAGATCCACGGCAGCGCGGACGGAAAATGCGTGAGCCACACGAGGCCTGCGGACGCGGCCAGCAGCCCCAGCAGCCACCCGGTACGCGCGCCGGCACCGTCGAGGCCGGCCAGGCCGGCCACTTCCCAGCCGCCGCCGCAGACGACGAGCAGCGCCAGAAACACGGTCAGCGCCGTCGGGGGCAGCAGCAGCACGAGGCTGAAGATGATGGCGGCCAGGATCAGCGCCGTGATGACGCGGGATCTAAGCATGCCTGCGGGACGGCTCGACCAGTCCTCCGTAGCGACGCTCCCGGCTCGCGAAGTCGGCCAGCGCGTCGTCGAGGTCGTCCTCGGTGAAGTCGGGCCAGAGCCGGTCGGTGAAGTAGAGCTCGGTATAGGCGAGGTTCCAGGGCAGGAAATTCGAGAGCCTGCGCTCTCCGCCCGTGCGGATGAACAGGTCCGGATCGGGCTGGCCTGCCAGCTGGATGTGCGCCGCCATCGCCGCCTCGTCGATGTCCTCGACGGCCAGCTCGCCGTCGCGTACCCGGCGCGCCAGGGCGCGCGCGGCGTCGACGAGGTCGGCACCGCCGCCGTAGTTGGCCGCGACGTTGAGGATCAGGCGATCGTTGTCCCGCGTCCGTTCCTCGGCGCGTGCCATGCCGCGTTGCAGCGTCCTGGAGAACGCCTCGCGCCGGCCGATGAAGTTCAGGCGCACGCCGTTTTCGTCGAGGCGGTCGACCTCGCGGTCCAGGGCCCGGCGGAACAGGCTCATGAGGCGCCTGACCTCGTGCCGGGGACGCGACCAGTTCTCGCTGGAGAAGGCGTAGACGGTCAGGATCTCGACGCCACGCTCGGCCACGGCGCGCACGATTCGCCGCGCGGCCTCGGTGCCGGCCTGGTGACCGTAGGTGCGCGGCTTGCCGCGCCGCGCCGCCCAGCGCCCGTTGCCATCCATGATGATGGCGACGTGCCGCGGGATCGAAGCGGAGTCGCGCATCGGATCAGATCTCCATCAACTCTTTTTCCTTTTCCTCGACCATCCGATCCACCTTCTCGACGTGCTGGTCGGTCATCTGCTGGATCTCGGTCTCGGCACGCCGCGCCTCGTCCTCGGAAATGTCCTTTTCCTTGACGAGGTCCTTGATGTGCTGGTTGGCATCGCGGCGGATGTTGCGGATCGCCACCTTGGCCTGCTCGCCCTCCTTCTGGACGATGCGCGACAGGTCGGCGCGGCGCTCCTCGGTCAGCGGCGGCAGCGGCACGCGGATGACCGTGCCGGCCGAGGCCGGGTTCAGGCCCAGGTCGGAGGTCATGATCGCCTTCTCGATCTTGCCGACCATGGACTTGTCGTAGGCGGTCACGGCCAGCGTGCGCGGATCCTCGACGGTCACGTTCGCGGCCTGCCCGATGGGCACTTCCGAGCCGTAGTAGTCGACGGTCACGTGCTCGAGGAGGCTGGGGTGGGCGCGGCCGGTGCGGATCTTCGCCAGTTCGGCGCGCAGGGCGTCGATGGACTTGTCCATCCGGGAGGCGGCGTCCTTCTTGATGTCGGCAAGCATGGCTCGGTGTTCTCCTGGTGCGCGGGGCCGGAAACTCCGGCCGATTGTATCAGGCAAGCGCG
>JAWVZQ010000058.1:0-11494 GCA_033722095.1 Wenzhouxiangellaceae bacterium
CGATGCTCTATCCGGTTGAGCTACAGGCGCTCGGTCCACCGGCGGCGCGTCCGACCAGGTCGCGTTTCGCGCCGGGCACCTATTCTACCGGCACCGGCGCCGCCGAGGAAGATTCCAGGCCCTGCCGGGAAATCCGACCCCCGCCATGAAACATTCGCTGGTCGGGGTGGCAGGATTCGAACCTGCGACCTACTGCTCCCAAAGCAGTTGCGCTACCAGGCTGCGCTACACCCCGGCGTAGCCGCCCATTATCGCCGATCCGCCCAAACCCCGTCAACCTCCGCAAGGATTTCCGGGCCGCCTCAACCGGACACCGGCTTGCGCGTCGGGGCGCCCGGACCGCCGACACCGGACTCCATGGCACGGTAGCGGTCCTTGAGGCGAACGTAGTGCGCTGCCGAGTACTTCAGACCCTCGACCTCCTCGTCGGTGAGGCGTCGCACGGCCTCGGCCGGCCGACCGCGGTAGAGCCAGCCCGACTCGAGGCGCTTGCCGGGCGCGACGAGGCTGCCCGCGGCGATCATGACGTCGTCCTCGACGATCACGTCGTCCATGACCAGCGCACCCATTCCGACCAGCACGCGATTGCCGATCGTGCAGGCATGCAGCACGGCGGCGTGGCCGACGGTCACGTCGTCGCCGACGACCAGCGCCGACCCCCCCGGCGTACGGGGCCCATCGTGGGTGACGTGACCGACGCTGTGGTCCTGGATGTTGGTGCGATGCCCGACGCGGATCGCATGGACGTCGCCGCGCAGCACCACGCCGGGCCACAGCGAAACGTCGTCGCCGAGCTCCACGTTGCCGATCACGCGCGCGTCGGGGTCGATCCAGGCGCGTGCGCCGATGCGCGGGACGTGTTTTTCGAAGGGCCGTACGGAGGAAGTCATCGCAATTCGCCTCTGGATAGATTCGGTTGTGCGCGAACGATTATGCACAGTGTCATCGTAGAGTCAGAAAACAGTCGCTTGCCGGGCCGAATGCACCACCGATTTTCAATTGAGGCGGCAACCTTTTGATAAATATGGACTTGGGCCAGGTGAGCCTTTTTTGTCCAATCCGGTCGCCGATCGCGGGGTCCGGCCACCGCGCGAGAGTTCAAGCGCTTTTGCACAACCTTATCCACAGGTCTTGTGGAAAACAGGAACGGCCACCGCCCCGCCCCACTGCACCGGGCCCGCCGCTACAATAGCCGATCACCCTGCACCCCCTCCACGGCGGTCGTTTCCAACTCCATGCGCGCCCATATCGAAGAACTCGTCCACCAGGCCGTCGGCTACCTCAAGCGCGACGGCGTCCTGCCGCGCGACAGCGACCCGGAATTCCAGATCGACCGGCCGCGCGATCGCTCGCACGGCGACTACGCCTGCAACGTCGCGCTGGTTCTGGCCAAGGTCGCCGGACAGCCGCCGAGACAGATCGCCGAGAAGATCCAGGGCCGGCTGCCGAATTCCAAGCGGATCCGCGATGTGGAAATCGCCGGGCCGGGCTTCCTGAACTTCTTCGCCAGCGACCATCACCTGCGCACCGTGGTGCGCGAGGTCCTGACCGACGGCGATGAATACGGGCGCCAGCCGGCCGGCCGCCTCGACGACGTGCTGGCCGAATACGTCAGCGCGAACCCGACCGGCCCGCTGCACGTCGGCCACGGCCGCGGGGCCGCCTACGGCGCCTCGGTGTCGGCGATCCTCGAAGCCGCGGGCCACCGCGTGCAACGCGAGTACTACGTCAACGATCACGGCCGGCAGATGGACATCCTGGCCGTCTCGGTCTGGCTGCGCTACCTGGAACTGTGCGGCGAGAATCCGCCGTTTCCCGACAACGGCTACCGCGGCGACTACATCTACGATATCGCCCGCGAGCTCCGCAAGCGCCACGGCGACGACTGGCGCCATCCGGCGCGCGTCATCACCGAGGGCCTGCCGCCCGACGCGCGTGACGGCGGCGACAAGGAGAAGCACATCGATGCGCTGGTCTCCCGAGCCCGCCAACTGCTCGGCGACGACGGCTACGAGGCCTGCGCCCGCATCGCGCTGGAAACCATGCTCGAAGACATCCGCGAGGACCTTCACGAGTTCGGCGTCGACTTCGACCGGTGGTTCTCGGAGCGCCAGCTCGAGCAGAGCGGTGCGCTCGAGCGCGCGCTCAAGCGTCTCGAGAAGGGCGGCTGGCTATACACCGAGCAGGGCGCGACCTGGTTCAAGTCCTCCGAGCTCGGTGACGACAAGGACCGCGTCGTGGTCCGCGAGAACGGTCGCACGACCTATTTCGCCTCCGACGTGGCCTACCTGCTCGACAAGATGGACCGCTGCCCGGGCACGCTGCTCTACGTCTTCGGCGCCGATCACCACGGCTACGTGCCGCGCCTGCAGGCCGCGGCGCGCGGGCTCGGCGAAGATCCCGATCGGCTGGAGTTCCGGCTCGTGCAGTTCGCCGTGCTCTATCGCGGCGGCGAGAAGGTGCAGATGTCGACGCGCTCCGGCGAGTTCACGACGCTGCGCGAACTGCGCGACGAAGTCGGCAACGACGCCGCGCGCTACTTCTACATCATGCGATCGCACGACCAGCATCTCGACTTCGATCTCGACCTGGCCAAGTCGCGCGCCAACGAGAACCCCGTCTACTACATCCAGTACGCCCACGCGCGCATCCACAGCATCTTCCGCCAGATGAACAGCCGCGGACTCAAGCACAACCCAGCCATCGGCGACGCGGCCCTGAAGCAGCTGACCGAGCCGGCCGAGCGCGAACTCATGCAGGCCCTGGGACGCTGGCCCGAGGTCATCGACTCGGCAGCCCGCCGGCGTGCCCCGCACGATGTCGCGCACTACCTGCACGAACTGGCGGGCCTGTTCCACGCCTACTACAACGGCTTCCCCGTGCTCGTCGACGACGACGATCTGCGCAACGCCAGGCTGAACCTGATTTCCGCCGTGCGCCATGTCCTGGCCGGCGGGCTTGCACTGGTCGGCGTCTCGGCCCCGGAGAGCATGTAGGTGGCCCGCAAGCAGGCACGCCGCGGCGCCGGATCGTCCGGCGTCTTTCCGTTCTTCGCAGGGCTCGTCTGCGGCCTCGCGATCGCCTTCCTCGCCTGGCTCGGCGGCTACCTGCCGCGCGCCGACGAGATCGCGCCGGGCCAGCCCAGCGGCCGCGACGAACCGCCGCTCGTCGAGACCCCGGGCGAAACCGGCGGCGACAAGCGCTACGACTTCTTCACGGTACTGCCCGAGATCGAGGTGGTGGTGCCGGGCCAGGAGATCGAGCAGCGGGCACGCGAGAACCCCGAGCAGCCGGCCACGCCGTCGGGCGGCAGCTACGTGATCCAGGTCGGCTCGTTCCGCTCGTCCGAGGATGCCGACGCACTGAAGGCGCGCCTGGCCATGCTCGGCCTCGTCGCCGGCATCCAGTCGGTGACCGTCGACGGCTCGACGTGGCATCGCGTGCGCCTCGGACCCTACGAGACGGCCCGCGCCGCCGACTCGGCACGCCGCCAGCTGCGCGACAACGGCTTCGACGCGATGGTGCTCAGCGATGGCTGAGCCGGGAGGCCGGCCCCGGGCGTGACCACCCAGGCCGACGCGCTCGACGACACTTCGGGGGCCGCGCTGATCCTGCCCGGCGGCGGGGCCCGCGGCGCCTACCAGGTCGGCGTGCTGAAGGCACTCGCCGAAATCCTGCCCGATTCGCGCAACCCCTTTCCGATCATCGCCGGCACCTCGGCCGGCGGCATCAACGCCGCGGTCATGGCCAGCCACGCCGACGACTTCGCGGAAGGCGCGCGCCGCCTGGAACAATTCTGGGGCAACTTCCGCTGCCACCACATCTACAGGACGGGCTGGCTGCACAACCTCGGCACCGGACTGCACTGGCTGGCCTCGATGACGCTCGGCGGGCTCGGCGTCGCGAACCCGAAATCGCTGCTCGACAATGCGCCGCTGGGCCGGTTGCTCGAGCGCGAACTCGACACCGAGGGCATCTCGCGGTGCATCGAGCGGGGTCACCTCCACGTGCTGCTCGTCACGGCCTCGAGCTATGCGACCTCCGAGGCCGTCACCTTCTTCCAGGGGCACGAATCCATCGAGGAATGGAGGAAACACAAGCGCGGCGGCCGACGAGTCGAGATCGGAGCCGAGCATCTCCTGGCCAGCGCGGGCCTGCCGCTGCTGTTCCCGGCCAAGCGGATCGGCAACGAGTACTTCGGCGACGGCGGCATGCGCCAGACCTCGCCGCTGAGCCCGCCGATCCGCATGGGCGCCGATCGCATGATCATCATCGGCACGCGCGACGCGAAGCAGGATCCCGAGCCCGAAGCGGAGACGCCCTACCCGTCGCTCGGCGACATCGGCGGCTACCTGCTCGACGTGATCTTCCTCGACTACCTGTCTGCCGATCTCGCGCGCATGCGGCGCATCAACCACACGCTGAAGCACGTCGCCGAGGAAGATCGCGAGGACGTGGGCCTGCGACCCGTCCGGGCACTCGAGATCCAGCCCAGCAAGGACGTGCGCGAGATCGCCAACCGTCATCGCCACCGCGTGCCGAAGAGCGTGCGGACGCTGCTCAAGGGAATCGGGGCCTGGGGCCCGGGCCGGCTGCCGAGCTACCTGCTGTTCGAAGCCGAGTTCTGCCGCGAACTCATCGAGCTCGGCCACGCCGACGGCATGAGCAAGCGCGACGAGGTCCGCGAACTGCTCGCAACGGACTGACGCCCCTCGCCCCGGAACGTCCTACCCAAAAAACCTAAAAACCGAAAACCTCGAACCGTAGAGGATGGACGCAAAGGCGCGAAGAACGCGAAGAAATGCCGTGAAACCGGACAAAACGGCACGAGGAGTAGCCCAGGGGCTACGTCCCCTGGGGTGAGAACGAGCACATCTCCGTACCCGAGATCAAGTGACCAGCCCCTTTTCCCTATCCCCTTTTCCCTGTCTCGAAACTAGATCCTGACCTTCCCGGTCGTGATCTCCCACCACATGCGCCAGTCGCCGGCGAGGCTCCAGAGCGGGTGCGTGAACGTCGCCGGGCGGTTGTCCTCGAACGCGAAGTGGCCGACCCAGGCGAAGCCGTAGCCGACGACGGGCACGGCCAGCAGCCACCACGGTGAGACCAGCACGCCGAGCGCGAGCACGGCGATCACGAGCCAGGTTCCCACGTAGTGCATGAGCCGGCAGCGCCGGTCGGCGTGCTCGGACAGGTAGTAGGGATAGAACTCGCGGAACGACGAGAATTGCTGTTCGGCCATCATGGACCTCCTTGGAAGATCCTGCCCGCCAACGCTAGCACGGCGAAGCCGCGCGGCACCAGTCCCGGCTCAGGCCTCGCCGCGGCTGCGCAGGTTCATGAGGTGGCCCACGATCAGGAACGCCCCGCCCGTCGAGGTCAGCAGGGCCACGCCCACGGGCCCGAGCACGTGTTCGCGCTCGAGCACGGCCGCCGAGACGAGCACGGCGAAGCCCAGCCCGGCCGGAATCCACATGCGTGCGTTGCGATGCCGCGCGAAGCCCACGGCGAAGGCCAGGCCGCTGACGGGGATGACGACGGCCAGCAACACGACGTGGAACAGTTCGTGCGACAGGAAGCCGGCCGAAGCGGCCGGTGCCAGCACCAGCACGAGCGGCAGCGCCAGGCACTGCAGGAGACAGAATGCGGACACGCCGATCCCGAGCCGGTCCAGCCAGCCAACCGGCGCCTCGGTTTCGCGGGATTCCATCACTGCAGCCATGGGAAAGATCGCGGCAAAATGTGATGATATAACATTTTGGCACATGCCGAAACCCGCCCGGACCGTGCGCACTTCACGCCTCGGCCGGGACAGCGGACGGAGATGGTGCCGGCACCAGGATTCGAACCCGGGACCCTCTGATTACAAATCAGATGCTCTACCGACTGAGCTATACCGGCAAGTCTTGGATTCCGGGACGGATTCTACCGCGATTGTCTTTCGACCGCCCCCGTCTACCAGCACGGGATCTCGAAGTGCTTCGCGCCCGGCGAGGAGCGCAGGATGAAACGCCAGGGCGAGCGCTCGCCGGGGTCGACGCGGTAGTCGACCCAGAACTGCGGGACGTCCTCGCGGCGCACGGCCAGCTGCGCGTCGTAGCCCATGGAGCGGATCCGCCGCAGCCGCTGGCGGGCGTTGACGCGTTCCTCGAACAGCCCCAGCGACACCGCGTCGGGCAGTTCGGCGTCGGCGACGACGTAGTAGTCCTCGATGCCGCGCTCGGCGAGCTCCTGGGCCAGGCGGACCGCACCGGCCCGGTCGGCCGCGGCGACGAATACCCACCAGCCGCGGTCGCGGTCGGCCATCGTCGTGCGCGTGCGGATGCGCGTCGCGAACGGCCGGAGGCGGTCTTCGGCGCGGCGCTGCTGGACCTGCGTGGCCAGCGGCCCGATCGTGTAGCAGCGTGGCCCGCTGGCGACCTCCTTGCGGTAGGCCTCGGCGACGAGCTCGATGCGCGGGACCTCGGGACTCGGCGGCGGCGGCTCGATGCGCGCCGGCGGCTCGGGCTGCATCGCGCGCAACACGAACACGGCCGCGTTGGCCAGGAGCAGGACGACTGCGAGGATGCGCCAGAGCATGGTCAGCGGTCCAGGTGGGCGACGGCCAGGGCCAGCCCTTCCAGCGCCAGGTACGGCGCCACGCGGTCGACCCTGCCCGCGGATTCTATCCAATCGAGGTCGCCGCCGGTCGCGAAAAGCGGCAGCGAAGGCCGACCGAGGCGCTCGGCCGCGGCTCGCGACATGACCTCGATGGCCGCGATCTGCTGCAGCCTCAGCCCGCGGTCGACGGCGTCGGCCGTCGAGGTCGCCGGGTCGAGGAAGCGTCCCGTGCCCATCGCCTCCCGGTGAAGCCCCGGCGCGCGCCCGAGCAGCCCCGACCGCGCGGCGTCGCGGCCCGGAACGATCCATCCGCCGAGGTGGCGCCCTTCGGCGTCGACGACATCGAAGGTCGTGGCCGTGCCGCAGTCGACGACGCAGAATGCATCGCCGATCTCGCGCCATGGCACCTGCATCGCCAGCCAGCGGTCGACGCCGAGTTCCGCGTAGGCCGGCGCCACGGGAAGCACCGGCTCGCCGAGCCGGATTCGCCGCCATTCGATTCCGCGTGCGTCCAGCGCATCGGTCAGGCACGAGACGACCTCGGCGCCGGGCACGGCGGCAAGCCAGAAACGGGCCTGTCGGCCACCGTGCCCGGCGTCCAGCCATTCCTCGAACTCCGGGTGAGCCACGACCTCGACCTCGCCGATGCCGGACTCTGCGACCCGGCCTGCGATGCGCAGGCGCGTGTGACCCATTTCGACGAGTACGTCAGGCCGCACGGATGCTGACCTCGCCGGCCGTCAGTTCGATGCGGCCGTCGTCCGTCTCCAGCCACAGCCCGCCGCGCGGGGATACGCCGGCAGCGCGGCCGCGGGTGACAGGACCGGCGGCATCGGCGGCCACGACGTCGCGGCCGGCCAGCGCGTCGCGCTCGGTCCAGGCCTCAGCGAAAGCCTCGAATCCGTCGCGCTCGAACTCGGCGAAGGCCCGGTCCAGCGCATCGATCACGGCCGCAGCCAGGTCGTTCCGACCGGGCGATTCGGCGCCCTCGCGGCACAGGTCGGTCCAGGGCTGGCCCGGATCGATCGCGCCGGAGGGCATCCGCACGTTCAAGCCGAAGCCGACGACGACGTCGCAGGGCCCGTCCACGGCACCGCGAAGCTCCGTGAGCAGGCCCGCGAGCTTGCGCCCGCCGACGAGAAGATCGTTGGGCCACTTCAGCTCGGCGCGGACGCCCGAAGCGGCTTCGACGGCGCGCGCCACGGCAATGCCGGCCACGAGGCTCAAGGGCCCGAGTCGCGGCAGTCCGCAGTCGAAGCGATAGGCCAGCGAAAGGCACAGCCCGGCGCCGGGCGGGCAGGCCCACCCGCGGCCGCGCCGGCCCCGCCCGGCGGTCTGGTACTCGGCGAGCACGGCATGCCGGTGCCGGAAACCCGTGCCGGACAGCGCGGCGTTCGTGGAATCCACGACGGGCACGACCTCCACCTCCGGGCCGCCGTCGTTCATCCGGTCACGGATTCGGCGTGCCGACAACGGCTCCGCCGCGGTCTCGACTCGGTAGCCGGCGCCGGCCACGGATTCCACGTCCAGTCCCGCAGCGCGCAGCGTCTCGATCCACTTCCATACGGCCGCGCGCGTCACGCCGCAGCGTTCCGCCAGCGCCTGGCCGCTGACCGGTTCCGGCCCCAGTTGCCAGAAGAGCTCCAGCGCGGCGGCGTTCATCGCCCGCGGCGCAGGACGCGAACCTTCTCGAAGCGGTTCTCCGTGCCGGACTTCAGCCTTGCCAGGTTCTCGCGGTGGGTGAAGACCAGCAGTGCGGCCAGTGCGATGGCCAGGGCGCCGTAGGCCGGCGGCAGCGGATCGGGCCCGATGAGCCACATCGAGGGCGCCAGCGTCAGGCCACCCAGGACCGTCGCCAGGCCGACGAAACCGGTACCCAGCAGCGTGACGAGCCAGACGACGAGCAGCGGCAGCAGGCACCACGGCGCGAGCACGGCCACGACGCCGACGGCCGTGCCGGCGCCCTTGCCGCCGCGGAAGCCGAAGTAGACGGGCCAGACGTGGCCGAGCACCGCGGCGAATCCGCAGGCCGCGGCACGCGTCGCGTGCGACACGGGATCGGCGCCGGCAAGCGCCGGTGCCAGGTCGTGCACGACGAGCGGCAGTGCCGGGATCAGGGCCGCGGCGAGGACGCCCTTGCCGATATCGATGAGCACCACGCCGAGCGCGAACATCCATCCCACGGTTCGCAAGGCGTTGGTTCCGCCGGCGTTGCCCGATCCCATCGCGCGGATGTCGACGCCGCGCAGCCGGCCGAGCACGAGAGAGCCCGAGACCGAGCCGACCAGGTAGGCGAGCACCGTCATCCAGGCCAGGTCAATCATGGTCGCGCTCCGGGGGTTCCCAGGGCTGCAGCCCGACGAGCAGGCTGCCGGGTCCGGCATGGACGCCGACGGCCGGGCTGGCTTCCTCGATCCAGCAGGCGTCGACTTCGGGATGCGCCGCCATGAGCCGGTGCCGCAGCGCCTTCGCGTCATCGAGGCAGTCGGTGTGGCTGATGAGGATGCGGTAGACGGCGCGGCGGTCCATGCGCCGCGACAGGTAGCGCGCGAACCGGGCCACGGCGCGGGTACGGCCCGGAATGACGCCGCGCGCCGTCAGGTACCCGTCGGCGGAGTTGGCGAGCACGGGGTTGAGGCGCAGGCGGCTGGCCAGCCAGTGCATCCACGGCTTGACGCGCCCGCCGCGCACGCCCCAGGAGAGGTCGCGCGCCAGCGCGAAGGTTCGCGTCTTCGGCCCCACGACTTCGAGCGCCTCGACGATTCTCGCCCGGTCCCAGCCGCGCGCGGCGCACTCGGCGGCGTAGAGCACGAGCAAGGCCTGGCCGCAGGCGGCATTCAGGGAATCGTGGACGGTGATCGGTGCCTCGGGCATGCGCCGGGCCGTCTGCTCGGCGGCCTGCAGCGTGCCCGACAACTTGCCGGAGATCTGGATGGCCAGCACCTCCAGTCCGTGATTGGCCAGCAGTTCGAACTGGCGCCGGAAGTCGCGCGGCGGGGGCTGCGAGGTCTGCGGATGGACCTCGGAGTCGGCGAGCTTGCGGTAGAAGGCCGACGGCGAGATCGAGAGCTTGTCGAGATACTCGGTATCCCCGAAGAACAGCCTCAGCGCGACGGTGTGGATGCCGAGGCGGTCGACCTCCTCGGTGGGCAGGTCGGCGGCCGAATCCGTGACCACGGCGGTCTTGCCGCGCAGGTTGATGAGGCCGTGCTGACGCGTCATGTCGTCGGCCTTCTGCTGGCGGATCTCGCCGAAGTCCTCGCAGATCCGGAACACCTCGCCGGGCCGATCGGTGTGGATGTGCACGCGCGCCCGCTTGCCACCGCCGGCCACGACGAGGCTGCTGGCGTCGAGCGCGTCGAGCTTTTCGCGCAGCTCGGTCACGGCGAGTTCCTCGCCGGCGATCAGGCACTCCGTGCAGTAGCGATGGCCGGCGTCGGGCTCGATGTGTTCGGCGGCGGGCAGCGCCGTCTCCTCGCCGGTATCGCGCGGGATCGAGATGTCGGGCACGCGGCCGGTCCGGATCCAGCGCCAGACGCCGTCGAGGAAATCCACGAAGCCCTGGGCCCCCGCGTCGACGACGCCGGCGTCCTTGAGCACGGCCAGCTGCTCGGGCGTACCGGCGAGCGATTCATGGGCCGCCCTGCGGGCGCGCGCGAACAGCTCGCGAAGATCGGAGATGCCCTGCTCCACGTCGGCGGCGAGCGCCCGCCCGAAGTCCTCGAGCACCGTCGGCATGGTGCCCGGCACCGGGTTCGACATCGCCGACCAGGCCGACTTCGCCCCGGCCGTGGCCGCCGCGGCCAGGCCCTGCGCATCGAGTTCGCGGCAGTCACGGCAGGTCTCGGATATACCGTGGAAGTACTGGGCCATGATGGCGCCGGAATTGCCCCGCGCCCCGTCGAGCGCGGCGTCCGCGACCTCGTCGAGCAGCTCGTGCAGGCGGTCGCCGGATCGGTGCGCGAGGCGCTCCTGGACACTCGTGAGCGTGAACAGCAGGTTGGTCCCGGTATCGCCGTCGGGGACGGGGAAGACGTTGATGCGATTCAACGCATCGCGCCGGGACTGCACGTGCGCGATGCCGGCCGCGAGCGCGGCCCGGAGCTGGTCGGCGTCGACGGCCTCGATGGCGCCCGGAAAACCCATGGTTTCGCCGTGCCGGCGTGCGGGAGCCTCAGTCACGCTCGGCGAGTTCTCGAACCTGCGAGGCGGTGAACGGCCAGGTCAGCTTCTCGCCGGTCTTTTCGGCGCGGACCACGGGAATCTGGTCGCCGTAGCGCTGGATCAGGTCCAGGTCATCGTCGATGTGCACGATCTCGAGCCGCTCGGCCAGGCCGGCCTCGGTGATCAGCCGCCAGGCCTTGTCGCAGAGCTCGCACTCCTCGCGCGTGTAGAACACCAGGTCCATCGATTCGCCTCGTTCGTTCAATCTTCCAAGTATTTCATTCCGCGCCGGGCCCGTCCACCGCGCGGCGGCGCCCGGCCGCCAGCATTCCGGCCGCCAGGAGAACCACGACCAGTGCGGCCAGCCCCGCACCCGACAGCACCGGCACCGCCCGGCCGCTCGGCCCGGCGGCGCGGATGTTCGCACGAATCATCCAGTTCTGCTCGGTCTGGAACATGAATTCCAGGCCGAGATCGGTCAGGTAGCTCCGTCCGGCAGGCTCGGAGGACTGGTCGGTCTCGACGTTGAAGTCCTCGCCGGCCGTGCTCGGATCGCCCTGCACGAGAATCCAGAACACGGGTTCCTCGATGCGCCACGGAGCGTCGAAGTCGATCTCGTAGGCCCCCGTCCCGTCGCCGGTGATCACCGTGCCGGAGCGCTGCGGGTCGTCGAGCGCCGGCACGCCGTCGTCGTCGCGGTAGACGAACACGCGGTTCGGCCACGGCCCGC
>JAWVZQ010000059.1:0-11489 GCA_033722095.1 Wenzhouxiangellaceae bacterium
CTCGACCTACATCTTCGACACCGACGAGACGGGCCAGCGCTTCATCGATGCCCTGGCCGAAGCCCGTGAACGCGGTGTCGACGTGCGCGTCCTCGTCGATGGCTTCGGCGAGTACTACTCCTGGCCGCGGCCCGTCAGGCGGCTCCGGCGCCGCGGCGTGCCGGCCGAGCGGTTCCTGCCGCCGCGGCTGCTCCCTCCGCGCATGTCGCTGAATCTGCGCAACCACCACAAGATCCTCGTCGTCGACGGCCGGGAGGGCTTCACGGGCGGCATGAACCTCGGCGGACGCCACCTGCGGCGCGCCGGCGGCGACGAGCGCGACCGCGTCTCCGACCTGCACTTCCGGCTGCACGGTCCGATCCTGCGGCAACTCGAGGCGGAGTTCCTGCGCGCCTGGGAACTGGCTTCGGGCGAGCCGGCCGAGGAACCGCCGGAGGTTCCCGATAGCGGCGAAGGCATCTGGTGCCGCACGCTCACCGACGGCCCGGACGAGGACCTGGACCGGATCACGATGCTGCTCTCGGCCACGATTGCCCAGGCGCGCGAGCGTATCGACATCATGACCCCGTACTTCCTGCCTCCGCGCGAGATCATCGGCGCGCTGCAGGCCGCCAGCCTTCGCGGCGTCGAAGTCCATCTCGTGCTGCCGGAGAAGAACAACCTCCCGTTCGTGCACTGGGCGATGCGCAACATGCTCTGGGAGGTGCTCTACCAGGGCGTTCGCGTCCACTACCAGCCCGCGCCGTTCGCGCACGGCAAGTTGTTCGTCGTCGACGGCCGCTATACGCTGATCGGCTCGTCGAACTGGGACGCCCGTTCGCTGAGGCTGAACTTCGAACTGCAGGTGGAAGTCTTCGACGCGGACTTCGCCGAGCGCATGTCGGCCTTCATCGCCGACCGCATCTCGGCCGGTCGCCCCGTGACGCTCGACGAGGTCGATAACAGAGGTCTGCCGGAGCGCATCCGCGATTCGCTGTGCTGGCTGGCCACCCCCTACCTGTGACGGGAGGAAGACGGAAATGATGGAACTGATGCTCGGATTGCTGCTGTTCGTCGGCGTCCATTCGGTGGCGATCGTCGCCCCGGACTGGCGAAATCACATGGCCTCGCGGCTCGGCGTCGCCTGGCAGGCCCTCTACTCGCTCTTGGCGCTGGCGGGACTGGTGCTGATGGTGATCGGGTACGGGGAGGCCCGGCTGCAGCCGACGGTGCTCTACTCGCCGCCCGAGTGGACGCGGCACCTGGCGATGCTGCTCATGCTGCCGGTGTTTCCGCTGCTGCTGGCCGCCTATCTACCCGGCCGGATCCAGGCCGCGCTGGGCCACCCGATGCTCGCGGCCGTCAAGCTCTGGGCGCTGGCCCACCTGCTCGCCAACGGCACGCTCGCCGACGCGCTCCTGTTCGGCGTCCTGCTGGTCTGGGCCGTGGTCGACCGGATTTCGCTGGAGCGCCGCGGCCCGCGCACCCGCCCGATGCTGCCGGCCACGCGAGCCAACGACGCCATCGCCATCGTCGGCGGCCTGGCCCTGTACTTCGCGTTCGCGTTCTGGCTGCACCCGGCCTGGATCGGCGTCGCCGTCGTAGGCTGATCCCGATCAGCCGAACAGGCGCTGCCAGAGCGAGCGCCGCGGGCGCGGCACTGGCGTCGGCACGGCCTCGGGCGCGTGATCCGGGCCGTTGACGACAGTCATGACGAGATCGTCGATGAGCGCCGGCGTGAACGCGTAGGGATCGAATTCGCCCAGGCCGTGCCGCCGCAGCACCCGGTCGACGGCCGCCTCGATGGCGACGAACTTCATCGACCAGTCCGAGAACCGGCGCCGGGGAATGGCCCGGCGGGTCAGCCGCCGGACGTCGTGATGGCGTTCGTCTCGCGAGATGGTCGCGAACAGCGAATCGACTTCGTCGGCAGGGCCCTCGAGATACTGGAAGAAGCAGCCGTTGCCGAAGTGCAGCACGCCGCCGATCTCCCTGGACCGGTTGTTGCGCCGCGACCTGACGAGGATGCGGTTGACCTCGGGATCGACGCCGATCCGCTGCGGACTTGCGGGAAACGATGCCCTCGAGCAGTAGGAAAGGCCGATCAGATCTGTCGATTCGTCCATGGGAATTCCGGCGTCTGGAAAGGTTGCGACGCTAACCCTTTGCGGATCAGCGACTCGTCAACGGTCCCGCGCGTCGACCCGCGCGGACCCCCGTTTGGTACCATTCCGGGCCATGCGTTACCTCGTCTCCCTCGGTCTGCTGCTGGCTGCGCTCTGGCTCGGTATCTCCGGCGTCTACAAGCCGCTGCTGTTCGCGCTCGGCGCGGCGTCGGTGGTGTTCGTGGTCTGGATTTCGCGCCGCATGGACGTCGTCGGCGTCGAACACAACCCGGTCCTGTTCTCCTGGCGCCTGCCGGTCTACTGGGTCTGGCTCGTCGGGCAGATCGTCATCGCGAACGTCCAGGTGGCCGCCGCCGCCCTGGCTCCCGGCCGACTGAAGCCGCGCATTCTCGAGGTGCCCGTCCGCCTCGACAGCGCGGTCGGCAAGGTCACCTACGCGAACTCGATCACGCTGACGCCGGGCACGGTGACGCTGCTGCTCGAGCGCCACTATGCCCATGTCCACGCTCTGCTCGACGTCTCCGCCAAGGGGCTGGAATCCGGAGACATGCACCGCAAGGCCTCCTGGCTGGAGAGCCGGTCGTGACCACGGTGCTGGTCATCACGGCGCTGGCGATCTTCGCCACGATGGCGCTGGCGCTCGGTCGGGCACTCAGGGGCCCGACCGTCTACGACCGCATCGTCGCCGTCAACATGATCGGCACCAAGACGGTGCTGATCGTGGCACTCGTCACCGAGATCAGCGGGAACCGGGACCTCATCGACGTGGCCCTGGTCTACGCACTCATCAACTTCATCGCCATCATCGCGGTCCTGAAGCTCGCGAAGATGCGCGATCTGGCCGAGGCCGGAGAGGGGGACATCACCGATGGCTGAGACGCTGCTGACCATCCTCGCCTCGGCCTGCCTGCTCGGCGGCGGTGCCTTCGGCATCATCGGCGGCATCGGCGTGGTCCGCTTCCCGGACTTCTACAGCCGGCTGCACGCCGCCGGCATCACCGACACGTTCTGCGCGCTGCTGATCATCACGGGCCTGCTGATCCTGGCCGGGCTGGACCTGGTCAGCATCAAGCTCGCGCTGATCCTGCTGTTCCTGCTGTTCACGGCTCCGACGGCCAGCCATGCGCTGGCGCGCGCGGCCATGGACGACGGCGTGGAGCCGGAACTGGCCGACGTCGACGACGCCGATCAGCGCGGTCGCGGACCCGGGGGTGCGTCATCGAATACCTGATCGACATCGCGCTGCTCGTGTTCCTGGTCATCGTCGCGGTGGCCACGGTCCGCCTGCGCGACCTGTTCTCGGCGGCCATGCTGTTCGCGATCTACTCGTTGCTGTCGGCAGCGTTGTTCTCGACGCTGGACGCCGGCGACGTGGCTCTGACCGAAGCCGCCGTCGGCGCCGGCATCTCGACGATCCTCGTCCTGGCCGTGCTGACGCTGACGCGCCGCCGCGAGGCCGAGCCGAAGCCATCGATGCAGTGGCCGGCCCTCGCCGTCGTCGTGCTGACCGGGGCCTGCCTGATCTGGGCCGTCTCGGATCTGCCGCAGTTCGGGGCGGCCGACAACCCCGTACAGACCCACGTCGCACCGTATTACCTCGAGAATGCCTACGCCGAGCTGGGCGTACCGAACGTCGTCGCGGCCGTCCTGGCCAGCTGGCGTTCCATCGATACCCTGGGCGAGGTCGTGGTGATCTTCACGGCCGGCCTCGGGGTCTTCTCGCTGCTTTCGGTTCGTCCGAAGCGGCGACGCGAACGCGACGAGGAGGATGCGCGATGAGGGACAACGGCATCCTGCGCGTCGTCGCTCGCCTGCTGATCCCCCTGATCATGCTGTTCGCGCTCTACGTGCAGTTCCACGGCGACTACTCGCCGGGCGGCGGATTCCAGGCCGGTGTGCTGTTCGCCGCCGCCTGGATCCTCTTCGTCCTCATCTACGGCCTCGAGGCGGGGCTGGAGGTGATTTCCGAGCGCGTGATGTTCATCCTCTCGGCCGCCGGTGTGCTGCTCTACGCATTGATCGGCGTGCTCGGCGTGGCGCTGGGCGGCAGGTTTCTCGATTTCTCGGTGCTCGCCGCCGATCCGAAGACGGCGCAGCAGGCCGGCATCATCCTCGTCGAGTTCGGCGTCGGCGTGACCGTGGCCAGCGTCGTCATGCTGATCTTCGTGCTGTTCGCGCGCCGCCGCGGCGAACTGGCCCGAGCCGATCGACCCGCGGAGGACGACTGATGGGCCTGCTCGGCAACTTCAACTACTGGGTCGTCGTCGTGCTCATGATGATCGGCTTCTACGCGGTCATCGCGCGCGGAAACATGGTCAAGAAGATCATGGGCCTGAACCTTTTCCAGACCTCGGTGTTCATCCTGTTCATCTCTTCGGGAAAGATCATCGGCGGCGCCACGCCGATCATCCGCAAGGGCGTGGAGGTCTATTCCAATCCATTGCCGCACGTGCTGATCCTGACGGCCATCGTGGTCGGCGTCGCCACGACGGCGGTCGGCCTGGCGCTCGCCGTGCGGATCCAGGAAGCCTACGGCAGCATCGAGGATGACGAGCTGGCCGACGACGACGACCTGCCGAGGGGTCCGGACGCCTCATGACGCTCATCGATTGGATGCCCTTCAGCGTGCTGCTGCCGCTGATCGCCGCGCCGGTCTGCGCGCTGCTGCCGGGCCGCGTGCTGCCGTGGCTGCTGACCTTCGCATGCGTGCTGGGCTCGGCCCTGATCTCGGCGTTCGTGCTGCCGGCCGCGCTCGAGGCAGGCACGTTGCAGTATCGTTTCGGCGACTGGCCGCCGCCGTTCGGCATCGAGTACCGCGTCGATGCCGTCAATGCCCTGCTGGCGCTGCTCATCGCGGCCATCGCGACGATCCTCATGCCCTGGGCCAAAACCAGCGTCGATCGCGAGGTCCCCGAGCGCCAGGGTCCGTTCTACGCGCTGTTCATGCTGGCCATGGCCGGCCTCATGGGCATCACGCTGACCGGCGACGCCTTCAACGTCTTCGTGTTCCTGGAAATCTCGTCGTTGTCGACCTACGCGCTGATCGCGCACGGTCGCCGGCGCGCCGCGCTGCTCTCGTCGTTCCGCTACCTGATCATGGGAACGCTGGGCGCGACGTTCTACCTCATCGGCATCGGCCTGCTCTACATCATGACCGGGACGCTGAACATGGCCGACCTGGCCGAGCGCATCCCGGAAGTCGCCGACACCCGCGCGGTACGTGCCGCGTTCGGGTTCATCCTCGTCGGCATCGGCCTGAAGCTGGCGCTGTTCCCCCTGCACCGCTGGCTGCCGGGCGCCTATACCCATGCGCCGTCTGCCGTCACCGTTTTCCTGGCGGCCACGGCGACCAAGGTGGCCGTCTACGTGCTGCTCAGGCTCGTCTTCACGGTCTTCGGGCTGGAGTTCGCACGGGCCATGCCGTACCGGGAGATCCTGTTCACGCTCGGCACGATCGGGATCCTGTTCGCGTCGTTCACGGCGATCGGCCAGCACTCGGTCAAGCGCATGCTGGCCTATTCCAGCGTCGCGCAGATCGGCTACATCGCGCTGGCCATCAGCCTGGCCTCCGTCGGCGGGCTGGCCGCAGGCCTGGTCCACGTCGTCAACCACGCCCTCATGAAAGGCGCGCTGTTCATGGCCGTCGGCGGCGTCATCTATCGCCTCGGCACGCATGAACTCTCCGACTTCGCCGGACTGGCGAAATCCATGCCCTGGACCATGCTGGCCTTCGTGCTGGCCGGGCTGAGCATGATCGGCGTGCCCCTGACCGCCGGCTTCATCTCGAAGTGGGCGCTCATCGAGGCCGCCATCGTGCAGGGCAACTGGGTCGCCGTGGCTGTCGTCCTCGTCGGCTCGCTGCTGGCGCTGGTCTACATCGGCCGCGTCGTCGAGCAGGCCTACCTGCGCGAGGCGCCGGCCGATCGCGGCCGCGTGCCCGAGGTCGGCTGGACCATGCTCGTCCCGCTCTGGGTGCTCGTGGTCGCGAACTTCTGGTTCGGCATCGACACCACGTGGACGCTCGACGTCGCCACGCGCGGCGCCGAGATGCTCATCGAGGGCTGGCCATGAACCTCGACGGCGCCACGCTGATCGCGTTGCTCATCGTCGTGCCGCTCATCGGCGCGGCGCTGATCGCGCTCGCCGGCCGCTGGCCGAACCTGCGCGAGACGGTCACGCTGGTCACGGCCGGCACGCTGTTCGCGCTGGCCACACAGCTCATCGGTCCGGTCGTCGACGGCGAAGGGGCCTCGCTGGTCCTGGCCGAGCCGCTGCCGGGGCTGGAGATCGCCTTCGACGTCGAGCCGCTCGGACTCGTGTTCGCGCTGCTGGCCAGCCTGCTGTGGTTCGTGACCTCGGTCTACGCGATCGGCTACATGCGCGGCAACGGGGAGGCGCGCCAGACGAGTTTCTACGCGTTCTTCGCGATCGCGATCTCGGGCGCCATGGGCGTGGCTACGGCCGGCAACCTGTTGACGCTGTTCATCTTCTACGAGGTGCTGACGCTCTCGACGTGGCCGCTGGTCACGCACAAGCAGAACCAGGCGGCACGCGAGGGCGGGCGCACCTACATCGGCGTGCTGCTGACGACGTCGATCGGCTTCCTGCTGCCGGCCATCGTCTGGACCTGGGTCGCGGCCGGCACGACGGCCTTCACGCCGGGCGGCATCCTGGCCGGGCAGATCGGTCCGGTGGCTGCCGGCATCCTGCTGTTCCTGTTCGTGATCGGCATCGGCAAGGCCGCGGTGATGCCCGTCCACCGCTGGCTGCCGGCGGCGATGGTCGCGCCCACGCCGGTCTCGGCGCTGCTTCACGCCGTGGCCGTCGTCAAGGCCGGCGTGTTCACGATCACCAAGGTCGTGGTCTACATCTTCGGGCTCGATTTCCTGGCCACGGTGCCGCTGGAGAAGTTCCTCGTCTACCTGGCCGGCTTCACGGTCGTGGCGGCATCGGTCATCGCGCTGAAGCAGGTGTCGATCAAGCGCATGCTGGCCTACTCGACGATCAGCCAGCTCTCCTACATCGTGCTCGCGGCATTGGTGCTGGCGCCGTTCGCAGAGATCGGCGCGGCCGTGCACATCGTCGCCCACGCCTTCGGCAAGATCACGCTGTTCTTCTGCGCCGGCGCCATCTACGTGGCCTCGGGCAAGACGCGCGTCGACGAACTGCGCGGTATCGCCTGGCGCATGCCGTGGACGATGACGGCCTTCACGATCGCCGCGATCTCGATGATCGGCGTGCCGCCCACGGCCGGCTTCGTGTCGAAGTGGTACATCATCGCCGGCGCGTTCCAGGTCGACAACTTCTTCGTACTCGCCGTCATGATGGCCTCGACGGCGCTGAACGCCGCCTATTTCCTGCCGATCGTGTTCCGCGCCTTCTTCCGCGAGGAGGACATCGAAGCGCCGCGCGGCGAGCACGCCGAGGCACCGTGGCCGATGGTCGCGGCCCTGGTCCTGACGGCGGCATTCACGATCCTGTTCTTCGTGTTCAACGGCCCGGTCGTCGAGATCGAGGCCCGGATGCTGGAGGTGGCCAAGTGAGCGGTCGCGATTCCGAACCGCACTGGCTGGTGCGCCCGACGACGATCCGCCGACTGTGGTGGATCTTCGGCGCGATCCTGGCCGGCACAGTGCTGGCCCAGATCTTCGTCCACGTCCACGCCTATTTTTCCGTGGACGGCTGGCTCGGCTTCTACGCCCTCTACGGCTTCCTGTCCTGCGTGGCCATGGTCGTCGTCGCCAAGCTCATGGGCCTGGTGCTCAAGCGCCCCGACGATTACTACATGATCGAGCCCCGAGTCTCCGCCGACGCCTCGGACCGCGACGATCCGGCCGGCGAGGACCTGACGGCCGCCGGCCGCGGCGCTTCGGAGAACGACGATGCTTGACCTCGTCCTGCCGCCGGCGTTCATCATGATTCTCGGCGCGCTGCTGATCGGTGTCGCGCGCCCGGCCCTTCGCCCGATCCTGGCGCTGGCCACGCCGCTGGTCACGCTCTACTTCGTCTGGCAGATCGGCGACGGCGTCCAGCAGACCGTGACCTTCCTCGGCTACCAGGTCGAGCTCGTCGAGGGCAGCGCGCTCAGGCGCCTGTTCGCGACCGTCTTCTCCCTCATGGCCTTCGGCGGCGCGCTGTTCGCGCTGAGGCAGTCGAAGTGGTGGGAGCTCTCGGCGGCGCTGATGTACGCGGCCGGCGCGATCGGCGTGAGCTTCGCCGGCGACCTCATCGTCATGTTCCTGTTCTGGGAGCTCATGGCGCTGTTCTCGACCGTCGTGGTCTGGTGCGGAGGCACCGAGACGGCGCGCGCGGCCGGCATCCGCTACGCGATCATCCACCTGCTCGGCGGCATCATCCTGAAGATCGGCATCGAGGGGCTGATGATCCACACCGGCTCGATCGAGATCCGCGCGCTCGCGCTCGACAGCTTCGATACCTGGATGATCTTCGCGGGCGTGCTCATCAACGCCGCGGCGCCGCCGGTCTCGGCCTGGCTCGCCGATGCCTACCCCGAGTCGAGCCCGATGGGCGGCGTGTTCCTGTCGGCGTTCACGACCAAGACTTCCGTCCTGGCGCTGATCCTGCTGTTCCCGGGCCAGCCGCTGCTGGTCTGGATCGGCCTGTTCATGATCTTCTACGGGATTCTCTATGCGCTGCTCGAGAACGACATGCGGCGTATCCTCAGCTACTCGATCGTCAACCAGGTCGGGTTCATGGTCACGGGGATCGGCATCGGCACGGAAATGGCCCTGAACGGCGCGGCCGCGCATGCCTTCACCCACATCATCTACAAGGCGCTGCTGTTCATGAGCGCCGGTGCCGTGCTCTACCAGACCGGCCGCCGCAAGTGCTCCGACCTCGGCGGGCTGTTCCGCACGATGCCGCTCACGACGATCTGCGGCACGATCGGCGCGCTCTCGATCTCGGCCTTCCCTCTGACCTCGGGCTTCATCTCGAAGTCCATGATCAATTCGGCGGCGGCCTACGAGCACATGAGCTTCGTGTGGTTCGCGCTCGTCGCGGCCTCGGCCGGCGTCTTCCTGCACGCCGGAATCAAGTTCCCGTGGTTCGTGTTCTTCCAGAAGGACTCGGGCCTGCGCCCGCCGGAACCCCCCTGGAACATGCAGGCGGCGATGATCCTGTTCTCGGTGTTCTGCATCGGTCTCGGCGTGTTCCCGGGCCTGCTCTACCCGCTGTTGCCGTATGCCGTCGACTACGTGCCCTACACGGCCGACCACGTGGTCACGCAGCTGCAGCTGCTGCTGTTCGCGGGCCTGGCCTTCTTCGTGATGCTGCCGATGATGAAGCGCACGCTGACCATCAGCCTGGACTTCGACTGGGTCTACCGCCGAGGCCTGCCGGCCGTCGTCGAGGTGCTCGAGGAGTGGATCTCGGGCGGCTTCAAGGCGTTGACCCGGACCTCGGTGAAGATCGGACGGAACGTCGTCACGATGCTCGGCGAGAAACCGCAGCGGTTGTTCTCGAGCCGCAGCCCGATGGGTCAGACGGCGATCTGGATGGCGGTGCTGCTCGCTTTCGCGGTCCTGCTCGCCATCACCTGACCGGCCTGCGCCGGTCCGCGCCGTTCAGTCGTCGCGCTCGCGCCGGATCACGCGGTACTCGGCCTCGACGGTCGAATCCTCGTCCGGGCGGCGGCCCGTCCACCAGTTGCGGATCGCGAGGACGACCCCCCCGAGAATGGCCAGACCGAAAACGACGGCCAGGAAGAACACCCCCAGCACGAAGCTGACGGCCAGTACGGCCAGGCCCAGCAGAGCCAGCCCGAAGCGCGCCAGCGGGTTGCTGGGCACGCGATAGAATGACGATCGGAATTCCCGCATGTCTTCCATGACCGCCGAAACCCGCGACCGGTTCCTGATGGATGCCGACGAACTTCCCGAGTCGGAGTACCGGGAAGCCGAGATCGAGCGCGACGGCCAGCCGCTATGGCTGGTGTTGACCCGCCATCAGGGTACGCCAAGAGCCTGGCTCAATGTCTGCCCGCACCAGGGCCGGGCGATGAACTGGGCACCGGGCCGCTTCCTGACCGACGGCGAGGGCCGTCTCGTCTGCGCCGCGCATGGTGCCGTCTTCGATCCCGCCGACGGGCGCTGCATCGGCGGCCCGTGCCGCGGCAGCGAGCTGCGCGCCGTCGAGGTCGCCGAACGCGACGGCGCGATCCTGCTGGTCTCCTGACGCCCCGACTTCGACCGGATTTGCCCCGCCGGGACGACGGGCGTAGAGTGAGTTGCAGGAGGAAACGGGAGACTTCGACGATGGTCAGAATCCGGAACCGCGGGATTCTCGCACTGCTGCTTGCACTGACCCTGGCGCTCGCGGGCTGCGGCGAATCCGAACCCCCTGCGCAATCGACCCAGCCGGAGTCCGCGCCCGAGCCTGTCGCGGCTGTCGCGGAAGCCGAGCCCTGCGAACTGACGGTCGGATGGGACCCCTGGGAGCCGTATCACTTCCACGGGGCCGGGGTCGAGGTGCAGGGTCTCGATATCGACATCGTCACGGCCGTGGCCGATCGCGCCGACTGCACGCTCGAGTTCGAGCAGGGCAACTGGGCGGCACTGCTCGACCTGCTGCGCGCCGGCGAACTCGACCTCGTGCTCGGCGCGACGCGCCTGCCGCAACGCGAGGAGTTCGCCTACTTCACCGAACCCTACCGGCAGGACAGCTTCCACCTGTTCGTCCTCGCCGACGAAGAAGAACGGTACGCCGGCCGGTCGCTCGAGGACCTGCTCGACGACGGGTTCCGTCTCGGCGTCACGCAGGGCTACTACTACGGCGAAGAGCTCGAGGCGCTGCGCGACAGTTCCACCTATGAGGACCAGATCCTCGAAGCCGCCGTCGGTGAACTGAATTTCACGCGGCTGCTCGACTACCAGATCGACGGCTTCCTCGAGGACCCGTTCGTCGCCGCCGCGATCAAGCGTCGCCGCCGCGACGCCGATCCGGTCACGATGCTCGAGACCGAGGTCGGCAGCGGCCCCGTCGCCTTCATGTTCAGCCGCAATAGCGTCGACGAATCCACCGTCGAGGCCTTCGACGCGGCACTGGCCGAACTGCGCGCCAGCGGCGAACACGAGCGGATGCTGCAGCGCTACCTCGAGTGACCCCCCGCGAGCCGCTCCACCTCGGAGCGGCTCGCGTGGAATAATCGGGCTTCCTGAACCGGAAGGAGTGTACGCATGGGTCTCGAACTCGGACTGCTGGGCCTGATCTGGCTCGTCATCGTCGTGTGGGCCATCGTCAAGACCGCCCAGGCCAGGGTCGGTCCCGTCCCGAAGATCCTCTGGATCCTGATCCTCATCGTCTTTCCGGTGATCGGCTTCCTGTTCTGGCTGTTCCTGGGGCCGAAGGGGTAGCGCCGCACAC
>JAWVZQ010000060.1:0-11347 GCA_033722095.1 Wenzhouxiangellaceae bacterium
GACGGTACGCTTCAGGAGGCGTGGCGCCGTTTCCACGCCGGCGAGTTCGCAGGGGCCGTGGAACTCGGCCTCGAGGCCGGGCCGGAAGGCCATGTCGTCGTCAACAAGGCCTCGGGCATCCATGCCGACTACATGGAGGACGACGACGATCGCCGCGAGGCCCTCTACAAGGCCGGCATCGCACGGGCCGAGCAGGCCATCGGCGAGTATCCCGACGATCCCAATGCCCACTACTTCCACGCCTTCCACCTGGGCCGCTACAGCCAGAGCATCTCGATCGCCAAGGCGCTGAGCCAGGGGCTGGGGGGAAAGATCCGCAAGTCGCTGGAGCGGACGCTGGAACTCGCCCCGGAGCACGCCGAGGCCCACACGGCCCTGGGCCTCTATCACGCCGAGATCATCGCCAAGGTCGGTCGCATGGTGGGCGGTGTGACCTACGGCGCGAACCCCGACCGGGCGATCGAGCACTTTCAAAGAGCGATCGACCTGACCGGCGCGCCGATCGCCTGGATCGAATACGGAAACGGGCTGTACCTGCTGTTCGGCGACAAACGCGTCGACGAGTCGAACGAGGCCTACGAAAAGGCCGCGGAGAAGACGCCCATCGACGCCATGCAGGCCCTCGACGTCGAGTACGCGAAATCCTCGCTGGGCTGAAGCCCGTCAGTCCTCGCCGGTCTCCAGGAGCCAGGCATGCAGCTGGTTCTCGACCACCTCCGGACTGCGATCGGCCTCCGGACCCAGCAGCATCAGGAGGTGCAGCACGTTTTCGAACTCGGCGCCGAACCGGGCGACGATCCGCTCCGGATCGGGCACGAGCTTGTTGTCGGTGATGACGCCGCAGAAGACCTGGTCATCGTAGCTGAGGATGGAAATTCCCATGCCGATCGACCCGGTCTGCGGCACCCAGAACATCATCTGCCCGATCTCCGAACCGGCCAGGTAGAGCGGATCGCGCGGCCCCGGGACGTTGGTCAGCACGGTGGTGGCCTTGCGCGCGAACAGTTCCAGCGCGGGCTTCTGGACGGCCACCGGCGCCATGCCGACGGTCGCCAGCAGCCCGAGCGAGACGGTCGCCTGCTTCGACGTCTTGAGCCGATGCATGTTCTCGGCGACGCGGTAGATACGCGCCAGCGGGTTCGGCTCCCAGATCGGCAGGTCCAGGAACACGGTACCGAAATGGTTGCCCAGGTCCTTGGCGTGCTCCAGCGGTCTCAGGTTCACGGGGATCGTGGCGCGGATCTCGAGTTCGGAGGGGTCCTCGTCGTAGTCGCGCAGGTAGCGGTGCAGCGCACCGGTCATGATGCCGATCAGCACATCGTTGACGGTGCAGCCCAGCGCGTGGCTGACGGCCTTGACCTCGCCCAGCGGCAATGGATCGGTCCAGGCCACGCGCTTGCGGATGCCGAGCTTGCCCTTGAATCGCGAGGGCGGGTCGTCGGACAGCAGCAGCATCGTGGCCAGTTCGGACAGGATTTCCGAGGCGCTGTCGGCGTATTCCGTCGCCTGGGACGGATCGCGGATGAGCGAGGCGGCTTCGTCGACGATGCGGTAGCCCACGTGCTGGATCGCGTCCAGTCCCTCGCGGGCCGGCTCCAGCAGGCGCTGGAAGACGCCCGACTCCCGGGCACGGCGCCGCTTCCACTGCTCGGGCTCGACAAGCTGCATCGACTTGTCGGGATCCGAGTCCGTCAGCGAAAGCATGACCTGGACGAGCGCGATCCCGTCGGCATAGCAATGGTGGATGCGCGAGATCAGCGCCGGGCCCTCGACGTAGTTCTCGACGAAGTGGAACTGCCACAGCGGCCGGTACTGGTCCAGCGGCGTGGAGGCGAGTTCGGAGACGAACTCCTGCAGCTCCTCGCGTCCGGCGTCCCCGGGCAGCGCGATGCGCCGGATGTGCGAGGTCAGCTCGAAATCCTCGTCTTCTTCCCAGAACGCGCCGCGCGCCCCCTGGACGGCCTTGTGGCGGAATCTCGGAAAGGCCAGGAAGCGCGTGGCGACGACTTCCTTGAGGCGCTCGAAGTCCACGTCGCCGCGCAGCACGATGACGCCCGTGATCATCATCAGGTTCGTCGGCTGCTCCATGCGCAGCCAGGCCGTGTCGACCTTGGCGATGGGCTGGCGGTGGGGACTGCTCAAGACGGGGCTTCCGGAAACGATTCCCGCGCGATTCTTTCACGCGCTCCGCAAGCGGTCAACCGAGGCCGCGCCGCGAAGACGTTCACTCGCGTGCCGCGGCCAGCGCGTCGGCCAGCCGCCGGCAGCCGCGGATTTCGAGGCGCGCCTTGACCCCCTTGACGTTGCCGTGCGGCACGAGAGCCTTCGAGAAACCCTGGACCGCCGCCTCGCGCAGCCGCTCCTCTCCGTTGTAGACGGGTCGGAGTTCGCCGGACAGGCCGACTTCCCCGAACGCGGCGAGACGACGCGGTAGCGGCGCTTCGCGCAGCGACGACTGCAGCGCCAGCGCCACGGCCAGGTCGGAGGCCGTCTCGCCGACGCGAATGCCGCCCGTGACGTTGACGAACACGTCCTGGTCGCCGAGCTGGATTCCGCAATGGCGATGCATGACGGCCAGCAGCATGGCGAGCCGGCCGGGGTCGATGCCCACGGCCACGCGGCGCGGCTGCGACAGGCTGCTGGCCGCGACGAGCGCCTGGACCTCGACCAGCATAGGCCGCGTACCTTCACGCGTGACGAGCACGCAGGCTCCGGCCGCGGGCGCCTCGTCGTCGGACAGGAAGATCGCCGACGGGTTGGCGACGGGCTTCAGGCCTTCGTCGGTCATGGCGAACACGCCGAGTTCGTTGGCGGCGCCGAAGCGGTTCTTGATCGAGCGCACGAGCCGGAAGCGGCTGCCCGAGTCGGACTCGAAGTAGAGCACGGCGTCGACCATGTGCTCGAGCACGCGCGGACCGGCCAGCGCCCCTTCCTTGGTGACATGACCGACGAGCACCACGCTGCAGCCCGTGCGCTTGGCGTACTGCACGAGCCGCGAGGCGCACTCGCGAACCTGGCCGACGGCTCCGGGCGCCGACTGCAGGGCTTCGCTCCACAGCGTCTGGATGGAGTCGATGACCATGAAGTCCGGCCGATTCTTCTCGGCCGTGGCAAGCACGGTTTCGAGGCTCGTGGCCGTCAGGCAGTCGAGCGTCTCGGGATCCAGCCCGAGTCGACGGGCGCGCATCGCGACCTGGGCCGCCGACTCCTCGCCCGTGACGTAGAGTGCGGGCCGCTGGCCGGCGATGGCTGCCTGGGCCTGGATCAGCAGCGTGGACTTGCCGATGCCGGGGTCGCCGCCGAGCAGCACCACGGAACCCGGCACGACGCCGCCGCCGAGCACGCGGTCGAGTTCGCTGAGGCCCGACGAGAAGCGGGGCGTATCCTCGGTGCGCACATCGCCGAGACGCACGACCTCGGCCGCGCCCTGCCCCGTCCAGCCACTTCCCCTACGCCCCGTCGCCGGCGTCTCCGAGGCGGCTTCGGACAGCGTGTTCCACGCGCCGCAATCGGCGCACTGGCCCGACCACTTCGGGGCGCTCGCGCCACATTCTCCGCAGACGTATCGCGTCTTCGCCTTCGCCATGGCGGCATTATCCCGGAATCGGGAGCGGCCGGCGCGGCCTCCTCGCGTGCGGCATGCCCGCGCGGCATAATCGGGCCATGTCCGGCCCCGTCACGTTCCCGATCGCCATCCCGGCCCGCCTTCTCCCGTGGTGAAGCGTATCGAGCAGCCGCTGGTCGGGGAATCCGCCGCCTTCCTCGAGGTGCTGGAACGGGTCTCGCTTGCCGCCGATCTCAACCGACCCGTCCTCATCGTCGGCGAGCGCGGCACCGGAAAGGAACTCGTCGCGGAGCGGCTGCACTTCCTTTCTCCACGCTGGGGCGAACGCCTCGTCAAGCTCAACTGCGCGGCGATCAGCCGTCCGCTGCTGGAGTCGGAACTCTTCGGCCACGAGGCCGGCGCCTATACCGACGCGGGCCAGCGCCGGCTCGGGCGATTCGAACTGGCCGACGGCGGGACGCTTTTCCTCGACGAACTGGCCAATGCCCCGCTCGAGGTCCAGGAGAAGATCCTGCGCGTGATCGAGTACGGCGAATTCGAGCGCCTCGGTTCTTCGGAAACGCGCCAGGTCGACGTGCGCGTCGTCGCGGCCACGAACGAGGATCTGCCGACGCTGGCCGAACGCGGCCGGTTCCGCGCGGACCTGCTCGACCGATTGTCTTTCGACGTGATCACATTGCCGCCGCTTCGGGCGCGGCGATCGGACATCGAGCCGCTGGCCGAGCACTTCGCGATCCGCTTCAGCCGGGAACTCGGCCGCGAACTGTTCGCGGGATTCTCCGACGACGCACTGACCGCGCTGACCGGCCACGACTGGCCCGGAAACGTCCGCGAACTCAAGAACGTCGTGGAACGCGCCGTGGTCCATCTCGGCGATCCCGAACAAGCGATCACGGACGTCGATTTCGATCCCTTCGATTCTCCCTGGCGCCCGCGTGCCGAAGGCAGCGAGGGCGCCGACGCGACGGATCCGGGGAGCCTTCCCGACGACCTCAGGGCGCACGTCGCCGACATCGAGAAGGCCCTGCTCGAGCGCGCGATGGCCGAGTGCCGGTTCAACCGAAAGGACGCGGCCCGCCGGCTCGGACTCACCTACGATCAACTGCGCGGCATGCTGCGCAAGTACGGAATCGCCTGATAGCGCACGCGCCGCGTCACGCGACAGACCAGTTCGTAGGGAATCGTGCCGGCAGCCTCTGCGACTTCCTCGACGGGCAGGTCGCGTCCCCAGAGCACGACGGCATCCCCGACCATCGCGTCGTCGGTGCCCTCGAGCGCGATGGTCGTCATGTCCATCGAAACACGCCCGGCGATCCCGCGGCGACGACCATTGACGAGCACGGGCGCACCGTCGGGCATGCTGCGCGGGTAGCCGTCGCCGTATCCGATGGCGGCGACGCCGATGTGCAGGTCACGATCGGCTCGGTAGCGGGCGCCGTATCCCACGTGCTCGCCCGCAGCCACGGCATTGGTGGCGATGAGCCGCGTCGACAGCGTCATGACGGGCTCGAGGCCCAGTTCGGGTCCGGTCCGGTCGGACAGCGGCGAGACGCCATAGAGCACGAGTCCGGCGCGCACCCAGTCGCGCCGCGCCTCGGGCATGCGAACGAGCGCCGCGGAGTTCGCGATGCAGTGCTGGCCGGGCCGATCGCCCACGGCCGCATCGAAGCGCGCGAGCTGCTCGGCGTTGGCGGCGTGCCCGGGCTCGTCGGCGCAGGCCAGGTGTGTCATCCAGACCAGCTCCTCGACGCCGGGCACCGCCGAGAGGCGCTCGGCTGCTTCGGCGGCGCCCTGGGGAGGAAACCCGAGCCGGTGCATGCCCGAATCGATCTTGAGCCAGGCCCTGGGGCTGGCGACGCGACCGGCCTGCTCGATCCACTGCAACTGGGTCGGATGGTGAACGACCATTTCCAGGCGCAGCGATGCCACGGCTTCGAGCTCGCTCCGGGCCATGATGCCCTCGAGCAGCAGGACCGGGACATGCTCGTCGAGCGCCCGGACCGCGCGCGCCTCGTCCAGCGTCGCCACGGCCAGCATGTCGACCCCCCGAAGGGCCGGCAGGCAACGCTTGAGGCCGTGGCCGTAGGCATCGGCCTTGACCACGGCCATCACGCGCGAACCGTCGGCCCACTCCCGCACGCGCTCGAGATTGCGGGCGAGCGCGGGAACGTCGATACGGGCGATGGTGTTGCGCGACATGGCCTGGGCTGCATCCGGGGAAACGGCTAGTCTAGGCCCATCGGGGTCGCCGATTGCAGTGTCGTACCGGGCCGCGACGAGATCGCGGAAGGCAGCCGGTCCCGCCCGGACCGGGACCGGCCGACCGCGGCTCAGTCGTCGAAGATGTTGCCGTAGAGACCGCTCTCGGTGCGGAACGAGTCGCCGCCGATGTAGCGGTAGTGACGGTCCAGCGACTGGATGCGCGAGAGATCGGACGGGTCGAGCTCGATCCGGGCGCTTTCCAGGTTGCTGCGGATATGGTCGGGATCGGTCGACTTGGGGATGACCGCGGTGTCGCGAGCCACGGCCCAGGCGATCAGGATCTGCGCCGGGCTTGCGTCATGCTTCTCGGCGATCTGTCCGATGACATCGTCGTCGAGCAGCGAGGGCTCGTCCTCGCCTTTCATTTCCTCGGAACGGTCACGGCTCCCGAGCGGGGAATACGCCGTGACGAGCATGCCTCGGTCCCGGCAATAGGCCAGCAGCCGGTCCTGCTGCAGGTAGGGATGCAGTTCGACCTGGTTCATTTCCGGGATCTCTTCGCTCTCGCCGGCCAGTTCGTCGAGCTTGCGCCTGCTGAAGTTGGAAACCCCGGCATGGCGGATCAGCCCGCGATCACGCAGGTCGAGCATCGCACTCCAGGTCTCCGCGATGGGTGCCTGGTCGGGTGTCAGGTACCCGGATTCGTCCTCGGGGAAACCGTCCACGTCGGGGCGGAACGCCACCGGCCAGTGGATGAGGTAGAGATCGAGGTAATCGAGTTGCAGGTCCGACAGCGTCTTCTTCAGGGCCGGCTCGACGTCCCGTTTCCGGTGCGCGGTGTTCCAGAGCTTGGAGGTGACATGCAGGTCCTCGCGCTTGACTTCACCACGCGCGAACACCTTCTGCAGCGCTTCGCCGATCTCGGCCTCGTTGCCGTAGATCGCGGCACAGTCGATGTGTCGATAGCCGGCCTCCAGCGCGACTTCCACGGCACGCCCGACTTCGCCCGGATCGGATTTCCAGGTGCCGAGGCCGATCGCGTCGACGGCGTCTCCGTTGCGGTATCTGAGCGTCTTCATCGTCGATTCGCTCCTGCTCGGATTCGAATCCAGTCTAACGGGGCGACGTGGACGCGCTCCCTAGGCCAGCATCTCCCGGGCCGTGTGCAGGGCTTCGAGGAAGGTGTCGATCTCCTCGCGCGTGTTGTAGGCGGCGAACGACACGCGCGCCGTGGCGGGGACGTCGAAGAACTGCATGACGGGCATGGCACAGTGATGACCGGTGCGGATGGCAACCCCGAAGTGGTCGACGATGGTGCCGATGTCGTTGGCGTGCGCACCCTCTAGCACGAACGAGATGACCGGACCCTTGTACTCGGCGGTGCCGAGGATGCGCAGCCCATCGATGGGCTGCATGCGCTCGGTGGCGTATTCGAGCAGGTCGGCCTCGTGGGCGGCGATCGCCTCGATGCCCGTGCGCTGCAGGAACTCGAAGGCCGCGCCCATGCCGATCGCGCCGGCGATGTTCGGCGTGCCGGCCTCGAACTTGTGCGGCAGGTCGTTGAAGGTCGTCCCTTCCTCGAAGCTGACGCGCTGGATCATCTCTCCACCGCCCTGCCATGGCGGCATGTCCTCGAGCAGCGCCTCGCGCGCCCAGAGCGCGCCGACTCCCGTCGGGCCGTACATCTTGTGGGCCGAAAGACAGTAGAAGTCGCAGCCGAGACGCTGGACGTCGACCGAGACGTGCGGCGTGGCCTGCGCGCCGTCGACGAGCGTCGCCACGCCGTGCTCGCGCGCGATCCGGCAGATTTCCCGGACCGGATTGACCGTTCCCAGGGCGTTCGAGACATGCACGACGCCGACGAGCCGCGTGCGCGGACCGATGAGCGACTCCAGTGCCCCGACGTCGAGCTGACCGCGCTCGTCGATGGGCGCCACCTTGAGCACGGCACCGGTCCGTTCGCAGAGCAACTGCCAGGGAACGATGTCGGCGTGGTGTTCCATGCGCGTGACGAGAATTTCGTCGCCGGCCTCGAGACGGGGTGCGACATAGCTGTTGGCGACGAGGTTGATGGCCTCCGTGGTCCCGCGCGTGAACACGATCTCCCGCTCCGAGGTCGCGTTCAGCGCCGCGGCCGTGGTGCGACGTGCGCGCTCGAAGGCCTCGGATGCCTCGACGCTGAGCCGATGCACGCCGCGGTGGACGTTGGCATTGAACTCGGTGTAGTAACGGGTCACTGCATCGATGACCGAGCGCGGACGCTGCGCCGTGGCCGCACTGTCGAGGTAGACGAGGGGCTTGCCGTGGACGGTTCTACGCAGGACCGGGAACTCCTCGCGCAATGCTGCGACGTCGAGTGCCGGTGATCGGTTCGCGGCTTCGGCGTTCGGGCTCATGACTGATCCCGCAGGTGTTCGTGAACGGCCCCATCGAGCCAGTCGCGCAGATCTCCGGCCGGAAGCGCGTCGAGCACGGCCGCCGCGAAGCCGTACTTGAGCAGCGCCGTGGCTTCCTGCTCGTCGAGCCCGCGCGAGCGCAGATAGAAACGCGCGTCGTCCTCGAGCTGGCCGATCGTTGCGCCGTGGCTGGCCGTGACTTCCTCGGCGTGGATCTCGAGTTCGGGCTTGATGTTGATGCGCGCGTTCTCTCCGAGCAGCAGATTGCCCGTGTTCATCGTCGAGTGGCTGTCATCGGCACCCGGAACGATGAGGATCCGTCCGTTGAACACGCCGACCGACCGGTCGTCGGCCAGCAGCCGGAAGTCCTCCTCGCTGTTCGTTCCGCCGACGCGATGGCGGATCGCCGTGTGGTAATCGACGAGGGACTGGCCGGAAAGCATGCCGACACCGTGGATGCCGGCCCGGGCGCCGGCCTCGAGCAGATCGACGCCGAGGTCCTGGCGCGTCAGGGACCCGCCGCCGTCGACGACGATGCCGCGGTAGGAGGCGCCGTTGCGAACCTCGACGTGCGTGCGCTGGATCAAAGCCGTCCCCCCGGCCTCGCGCCGCACGGCGTGCGTCAGCGAGGCAGCGCGCGCCAGCTCGATGCCGAGTTCGGAGGCGATGAGCCCTTCGCCGCTCCCCTGCTGCCATTCGACGAGCACGGCCTCGGTGTCGGGCGCGAGTTCCACGACGACTCGTGGGAAGGCTGCGGCGGAAAAATCGTCGTCCCAGGTCGAGACCAGCACCAGCGGCAGGTCCGGCGTCTCGTCGATGAACACGCGCCAACCCTGCTCGAACCGCGCGAGATTGAGCCAGGAGAACGCATCGGCCGGCGAGTCCGCATCGAGTCGCGAGGCATCGACGTCGCCGGGCACGAGTCCGGTCAGCGTGATCCCGCGAGGCAGGTCGCTGCGCGAGGGGTCGAGCACCCCGTTGTGCCAGTGCAGCACGGCCGCCTCGAAGGGCAGCGAGGGGGCATCGGGAACCTCGCCGGTTGCGGGTCCGGCCACTGCCAGCTCGCGCTGCTCGAGCCGCGCCAGCGGGGTGTATTTCCAGGCTTCCGTCTTGCGCGTCGGAAATCCGCGGGCGCGCAGGATCTCGAGCGCGCGGGCGCGCGCCGGACCGAATTCGCCGTCGTCGACGGCCGGTGCCCCATCCACGAGCGTTTCGAGCACGGAACTCACGGTCAGGCGTTCTCTTCTTCGAGGAAGGCGTAACCCTCGCGCTCGAGGCGCTCGGCCAGCGAGCGGTCGCCGCTCTCGACGATGCGGCCGCGCGAAAGCACGTGCACGCGATCCGGGACGAGGTGCTCCAGAAGGCGCTGGTAGTGCGTGATGACGATGAACGAACGCTTGTCGTCGCGCAGGCGATTCACGCCGTCGGCGACGAGCTTCAACGCATCGATGTCGAGCCCGGAATCGGTCTCGTCGAGCACGGCGAGCTTCGGCTGCAGCACGGCCATCTGCACGATCTCGTTGCGCTTCTTCTCGCCGCCCGAGAAGCCCTCGTTGACGGCGCGCTTGAGCAGCGACTGGTCCATCTTGAGCACCTCGAGCTGCTCGCGCACCGACTTCAGGAAGGTCATCGAATCCACCTCTTCCTCCCCGCGGGCCTTGCGCTGCGCGTTCAGCGCCGCGCGCAGGAAGTAGGCGTTGTTGACGCCGGGGATCTCCACGGGGTACTGGAAGGCCAGGAACAGACCGGCCGCGGCGCGCTCTTCGGCTTCCAGATCCACGAGATCGGCACCCTCGAAGCGGATGGATCCCTCGGTCACCTCGTAGCCCTCTCGGCCGGCCAGCGTGTAGCCCAGCGTCGACTTGCCGGAGCCGTTCGGCCCCATGATGGCGTGGACCTCGCCGGCCCCGACCTCGAGGTCCAGGCCCTTGAGAATCTCTTTGCCGTCGACTTCGACGTGCAGGTTTTCGATCTTCAGCATGAATGCGTTCCTTCGTATCGAGGGAAACGGGGGCGGAAGCCGGGAACCGGCTTGCCTATGCGCCTGCCCTTTCCCCAGTAGTTCAACCGACCGCGCCTTCGAGCGAGATCTCGAGCAGAGCCTTGGCCTCGACGGCGAACTCCATCGGCAGTTCCTTGAAGACTTCCTTGCAGAAGCCGTCGACGATCAGGGCCACGGCCTCTTCCTCGTCCATGCCGCGCGAGCGGCAGTAGAAGAGCTGGTCCTCGCCGATCCTCGAGGTCGTCGCCTCGTGCTCGATGCGCGCTCCGGCATTGGCGGATTCGATGTACGGAAACGTGTGCGCGCCGCACTGCTTGCCGATCAGCAGCGAGTCGCACTGCGTGTAGTTGCGGGCGTTGTCGGCCTTCTTCGCCACGCGAACCAGGCCGCGGTAGCTGTTGGAGCTCTTGCCGGCCGAGATGCCCTTGGAGATGATCTTGCTCGTCGTATCGCGGCCGAGGTGGATCATCTTGGTACCCGTGTCGGCCTGCTGGTGGTTGTGGGTCAGCGCGACGGAATAGAATTCGCCGGCCGACCGGTCACCGCGCAGCACGCAGGACGGATACTTCCAGGTGATCGCCGAACCCGTCTCGACCTGCGTCCACGCGATCCGCGAGTCGTCGCCACGGCAGTCCCCGCGCTTGGTCACGAAGTTGTAGATGCCGCCCCGGCCTTCCTCGTCGCCGGGGTACCAGTTCTGCACCGTCGAGTACTTGATCTTCGCCTTCTCGTGCGCGACGAGCTCGACGACCGCGGCATGCAGCTGGTTCTCGTCGCGCATCGGTGCCGTGCAACCCTCGAGGTAGCTGACCTCGGAGCCCGGCTCGGCGATGATGAGCGTGCGCTCGAACTGCCCGGTATCGCGCGCGTTGATGCGGAAGTAGGTCGACAACTCCATCGGGCACTTCGTGTCGCGCGGGATGTAGACGAAGGAGCCGTCGGAAAACACGGCCGAATTCAGGCAGGCGAAGTAGTTGTCCCGGTAGGGGACGACCGAGCCGAGATACTCGCGGACGAGGTCGGGATGCTGCTTCACGGCCTCGGAGAACGAGCAGAAGATGACGCCGGCTTCCTCGAGTTCCTTCTGGAACGTCGTGCCCACCGAGACCGAGTCGAAGACCGCGTCGACGGCCACGCCGGCCAGCCGCGCCCGCTCGTGCAGCGGCACGCCCAGCTTGTCGA
>JAWVZQ010000061.1:0-11331 GCA_033722095.1 Wenzhouxiangellaceae bacterium
GCGGCGCGGTGCCGGGAACCGGGGATGCCCTGCGCTGGTCCGGCCTCGATCCCGATCCGGTAATGCCCGACGGGCGCATCGAGGGGATGCGCATGGATGTCAGCTTCGGGGTGCACCTCGGCCGCGTCGGCGACCTCCTGCTCGACCTCCAACTCGAGCGCTATCGCCGCTCCGCCGGTCCCTCGCTTGCTCTTGCGCCCGAGCCCGCGGACTTTTCGTCGTTCACCGACGACCGGGTTCGACATGCCGGCCAACTCGGCCTGGGCTGGCGCGGCCAGCGGTTCGGCGCGGACCTCACCGGCCAGGTCCGAGAGCTCCCGGCCTGGCTGGGCGGCGAGGACGCCAGGCACCATTCCTTCGACCTGGAGCTTTCGTGGCGCTCGCCGATCAATTCCACGATCCGCGTCGGCGTCACCAACCTTCTCGACGACGTGCCCGACGACAATCCGGGCGCTTCGATGGAGGGCATCTTCGGCCGCATTCCCTACGTGCGCTACCAGCACGACCTGTAGAATGCCGGGCTGACTGCTCGACCACGCCACTACCGGAGTTCCACAAGTGAAATTCGCATTTCCCGCGCTGCTCGCCGCAGCCGCCCTCTCCGCTTCCCCGTTCGCCGCGACGAAGGCCCCGGCACAGGATGTCGAGGGTTTCTCCTCGCTGGAGGAGCGCATGACGGGCAAGGAATTCACCGAGGCCGGCCTCGACAAGCTGACGCCCGAGGAACTGGCCGCGCTGAACCGCTGGATCCGCCAGCGCTCGGTGGCCGATTACCGCTACGAGGGCCCGGCCGAGGGCGCCGAATCCGACGGTCCCGTCCCGATCGATCGCATGCCCAACGAGCGCATCGACTCGCGCATCGTGGGCACGTTCGAGGGCTGGACCGGAGATACCGAGTTCGTGCTCGAGAACGGCATGGTCTGGGAACAGACGGGCAACGACCGCTACCGCATGCGCGTCATGGAGAACCCCGAGGTGACGATCCGCCCGGGCCTGCTCGGCGGATGGGAACTCCAGGTCGAAGGCTACAACGTGCGGACCAAGGTCCGGCGCATCCGCTAGGAAGCCTCGGCCCTCATCCCGACGATCCGGGCCGGCCCTTCCACTTCAGCCAGGCCAGCCATCCCCAGCTGGCCAGGTAGCCGACGAGGCCGAGCCCGAGCAGCACGCCCGCCGGCCAGGGCGCCGGCAAGGCGAGTCCCGTCGGCGGAACGAACCACCACCACAGCAGCCCGCCGATGACGGCCGTCATGGCCGTGTAGGTGAGGTTTCGCGCGCGGTACATCCGTGCCTTCCAGCGGCGCAGCGCGAGGCGGTCGCGCTCCTCTTCGGTCAGCTCGCCGACCGGTTCGTGACAGTGCGGACAGGCCCGGGCCTTCGAGGACATGCGCCGGTCGCAGGCGGGACAGTGGACGATGGACATGGCGGAAAGCGGTGTCGGGGACCGCCCTCATGATACCGGCGTGCCCGTCGATCCGGGGAGGCGCGCTCAGCCGCGCGGCAGCGTATCGAGGTCGGGGAAGAACGACACCACCGCGACGAGTCCGGAACCGTCGGTACGGTTGCGGAACCGGATGCGCCAGCCGTAGAGGTCGCAGAGCCGCTTGACGATCGACAATCCGAGACCCGACCCCTTGCCGCTGGCCTCGCGTCCCCGGAAGTGGCGGTCGAAGACCTGGGGCAGCTCCTCCTCGGGAATCCCGGGACCGGTATCCGTGATGCGGACTTCACCGCCGCCGACTTCGATGCACACGCGCCCTTCCTGCGTGTAGCGGATGGCGTTTCCGAGCAGGTTGCCGAGCACGACGGCGACGACGGCCTCGGGCGCGATGACGGTCAGCGCATCCTCGTGACGCGACTCCAGTTCCACGGGTCGGTCCGCCATCAGCGGTCGGTAGTTGTCGACGAGCTGATCGACGATCTGGCCGACGTCCTGGTTCGACGCCTCACCCGAGGACCCGCGCTCGGCACGCACCAGGTGCAACAACGCCGTGGTGATGTCGGTGGACTGGCGCGCCGCACGCGCGATGCGCAGCAGCCGCTCTCGGGCCCGGTCGGGCAGGTCGGGTTGAGCCAGCAGCAGTTCGGTCGCCCCGGAAATCACCGCAAGCGGCGTGCGCAGCTCGTGCGAGACGTCGGCATTGAATGCCTTGTCGCGCTCGACGAGTTCCTTGAGCCGCGCGGCGTAGTCGTCGAGTACCGAGGCCAGCTGGCCGACCTCGTCGTCGGGGAAACGGCGTGCCAGCGGCTCGTGGCCCTGGTCCCCGCGCATGCGTTCGAGCCTTCGCGCCAGGCCCGTGACGGGCGCCATGATCCGGCCGGCCAGCCAGATACCGAGCGCCAGCGACAGCAGCGAGAAGACCACCACCGCCCCGATCAGAGCGAGCAGCAGGCTGCGCGACAGTTCGCGGTTCTCGCTGACGTCGTAGGTCAGGAACGCCCAGAAATCCTCGTCCTTGCGCACGGCAGCCTTGTAGACCTGTCCCTCGGACTCGACCTCGTGCACCCCGGTGGGCAGGCGGCGGAACGCCTCCGGGACGATCTCCGCGCGTCCCGGCCGGGTCACGTAGCCGGCGATACGCGAGTAGAACGGTTCGACGACCGAGGGATCCTGGCGCAGTTCGGTGAGGTACTGGTCGAGCTCCTGCTCCAGCGTCCGCGCGATCAGCGCGTCCTCGAGCGCCTGCTGAACGAACAGCACGGCCGCGGCGAACAGCACGCTGAGCAGCGTGCCGAAAACCCGGAAGGAGAGGATGATCCGGCTTCTAAGACGATGCCGGAACTTCATCGGGATCCACCAGGCTGTATCCGATTCCGTGGCGCGTGGTCAGCATCGGCCGGCCGAAGGGCTTGTCGATGGCCGCGCGCAGGCTGTGGATGTGCACGCGAAGGCTGTCGCTGTCGGGAAGCGCCTCGCCCCACACGTGGTGCTCGAGGTCGCGTCGGGACACGACGGCCGGCGAGGCCGACATGAGCTTCTCGAGCAGCTTCAGCCCGATCGGGTTCAGGTCGATGCGCTTGCCCTCGCGCGTGACGGTGAGCGTCTCGAGGTTGAACTTTAGATCACCGACCTCGAGTTCGCGCGGCGAGACGCGCTGACCCCGCCTCGCCAGCACCTCGAGCCGGGCCTCGACCTCGCGGAGCTCGAACGGCTTGACGAGGTAGTCGTCGGCACCGGAATCGAAGCCGGCGAGCTTGTCGTCGAGCTGGTCGCGCGCGGTCAGCATGAGGACGGGCGTGTCCTTGCGGCCCTCCTCGCGGAGCTTTCTGCAGACTTCCAGGCCGTCCATGCCGGGAAGCTGCAGATCCAGCACCATGGCATCGAAGTCGTTGACGACGGCCAGGTGCAGGCCCGTCACGCCATCGTAGGCATAGTCGACCTCGTGTCCGCGGTCGGACAGGTAGTCGCCGAGATTGGCCGCGATGTCGCGGTTGTCCTCGATGATCAGTATCCGCATGGCCCCACCCTCTCATCGACGAGGCAGCATAAAAAAGCCCGGGCGACTGCCCGGGCCCAGGGATGCCCCATTTCCGTAATCACTAGCAGTGTCAAGCTCGCTATCAGCGCCGAACGGTCGACGCGCCGAGGGGATTTCTCGGCTTGTTCGACAGCATAGGCCTCGCAGCGTTAAGTGCCGGTTAATTTTTCGTCGTGATTCCGCTGTCCCCGGCAAGGATGAACCATGACCGGTCGGGCTAGTCGCTGTCGAGGAGGTCCACGTCGCGCAGGCGGCTCGAGAGCGAATCGGCGTCCCCGCCCTCGGAGAGCTTGACGGCCAGACGCACCTCGTTGGCCGAATCGGCGTGCCGCTCGGCGTCTTCGTAGGAGATCAGGCCCTCCTGGTAGAGCCGGATCAGGCTCTGGTCGAAGGTCACCATGCCGTGGTGCGTGGAGTCCTTCATGAGCTTCTTGAGCTCCTCGATCTTGCCCTTGCGGATCTTCTCCTGAACCAGAGGGGTGCTGAGCAGGACCTCCAGGGCGACGTGACGCCGGCTCCCGTCGATCGACGGAATCAGCTGCTGGGCCACCACGGCACGCAGGTTGAAGCTCAGATCCAGCAGTACCTGGCCATGGCGCTCCTCGGGGAAGAAGTGCAGGATGCGATCCATGGCCTGGTTGGCGTTGTTCGCATGCAGGGTGGTCAGGCAGAGGTGACCGGTCTCGGCGAAGGTGATCGCGTGTTCCATGGCCTCGCGGGTCCGGATCTCGCCGATCAGGATCACGTCGGGCGCCTGGCGCAGCGTATTGCGCAGCGCGACCTCGAACGAACTCGTGTCGATACCGACCTCGCGTTGCGTGACGATGCAGCGGCGATGCCGGTGGACGTACTCGATCGGGTCCTCGATCGAGATGATGTGGCCCGTCGAATTCTCGTTGCGGTGACCGATCATGGCCGCCAGCGTCGTGGACTTGCCCGTACCGGTCGCCCCGACCATGACGATGATGCCGCGCTTGGCCATGGCCAGGTCGGCGAGGCTCTCGGGCAGGTCCAGCTCCTTGAAGGTCGGAATCTCGGTCTCGATGCGCCGGCAGACCACGCCGATGGAACCGCGCTGGTAGAACGCGCTCATTCGGAAGCGCGCGAAGCCCTCGATGGAAATCGCATACTGCAGCTCGTTCTCGCGCTTGAACTCCGCGACCTGTTCCTCGGACATGGTGCCGAGCACGATGCTCGTCGCCGATTCCTTGCTCAGGGGTTCGCGATTGATCGGGCGGATGCGCCCGTGAACCTTGATGCACGGCGGTGCGCCGACCGTGATGAACAGGTCGGAGCCCTTCTCCTCGTGCAGCATCTTCAGCCAGGAATCGATGACGCTCATGGGAATCGCTCCTTCTCGTCTACTGGAAGTCGGCCTTGTTGACGGCCTTGCGGCGTGCCTCCTGCTTGGCGACGATGCCGCGACGGACCAGTTCGCCGAGGCTCTGGTCCAGCGTGCATATGCCGATGTTCTGACCCGTCTGGATCGCCGAGTACATCTGGGCGACCTTGTCTTCGCGGATCAGGTTCCGGATCGCCGAGGTCGCGATCATGATCTCGTGGGCCGCGACGCGGCCGCCGCTGACGCGCTTGAGCAGGGTCTGGGCGATGACGGCGCGCAGCGACTCCGAAAGCATCGAGCGGACCATCGCCTTCTCCTCGCCGGGGAAGACGTCGATGACGCGGTCGATGGTCTTGGCCGCCGACGTCGTATGCAGGGTGCCGAACACCACATGGCCCGTCTCGGCGGCCGTCAGCGCCAGACGCACGGTCTCGGTGTCGCGCAGCTCGCCGACGAGGATGATGTCGGGATCCTCGCGCAGCGCCGAACGCAGCGCGGCATTGAAGGTCTTCGTGTCCTTGCCGACCTCGCGCTGGTTGATGAGACACTTCTTCGAGGAGTGCACGAACTCGATCGGGTCCTCGATCGTGATGATGTGACCCGGAACGTTCTTGTTCAGGTGATCGACCATCGCGGCCAGCGTCGTCGATTTACCCGAGCCCGTCGGCCCGGTGACGAGGATGAGCCCGCGAGGGACGTCGATGATGTCCTTGAACACGGCCGGCGCCTGCAGGTCCTCGAGCGTGGAGATCTCGTTCGGGATGACGCGGAAGGCCGCACCCGTGCCGCGGTCCTGGTGGTAGGCGTTGACGCGGAACCGGGCCAGGCCCGGCACGTTGTAGGAGAAGTCCACCTCGAGCTCGGCTTCGAAATCACGCCGCTGGTGGTCGTTCATCGTCGAGTAGACGAGGTCCGACATTTCCTTGGCGTCGATGGCCGGGACGTTGATGCGGTGGATGTCTCCGTCCACGCGGATCATCGGCGGCAACTCGGCCGACAGATGCAGATCGGAGGCCTTGTTCTTGACGGTGAATGCCAGCAGTTCGGTAATATCCATGGCAGTCCCTTGCGTTGAAGCGGCACCGACATCGCCTCCGGCGACCGGTTCGTTTTCGATCATACCCCAATGGGAGTCCCCATCGAAATGCCTGGAAAGGACCGGCTCACCATGCGCTTCACCGCGGTGCGCGAGCGCATCGACAAGGCCTGCCGCGCGGCCGGCCGCGATGCCGACGAGGTCCGGCTGCTGGCCGTTTCGAAGACGAGACCGGCCGCGGCGATCTCGGCGGCCGGTGCCCTTGGACAGACGGCCTTCGGCGAGAACTACGTCGACGAGGCGCTGGCGAAGATCCGCGCCCTGGCCGGCGACGACCTGGAATGGCATTTCATCGGTCCCGTCCAGTCGAACAAGACGCGCGACCTGGCCGCGCACTTCGACTGGGTGCAGAGCGTGGATCGCGTCAAGATCGCGCGCCGCCTCGCCGACCAGCGCCCCGACGATCGCGGTGCCCTGAACGTCACGATCCAGGTCAACGTCGATGCCGAGCCGCAGAAGGCCGGATGCTCGATCGCCGACGCCGCGGCGCTGGCCGAGGACATCGCCGGCCGCGACCGGCTCGCGCTGCGCGGGCTCATGGCCATCCCGGCAGCCGTCGACGAGCCTGACGAGGCGCGGCCGGCCTTCGCCCGCCTGCGCGAGCTCTTCGAGCGACTGCGATCGAACCACCCCGACATGGACACGCTGTCGATGGGCATGTCATCGGACCTCGAGGCCGCCATCGCCGAGGGCGCCACCATGGTCCGCGTGGGCACCGACCTGTTCGGACCCCGGGACGGCTGATCGGGGCACGACTCCGTTAGAATCGAGCCATGCCTTCGACCATCGCATTCATCGGCGCCGGCAACATGGCCCGCGCACTGATCGGCGGCCTGCTCGACCGCGGCCACGATCCGTCCGCGCTCGTGGCCAGCGACCCCGATCCGGACACGCGTCGCGAACTTGCGCAGCGGCACGGGCTGCGCACGACCGACGACAACGGCGCAGCAGCGCGGGACGCCGGTGTCGTCGTACTGGCCGTCAAGCCGCAGGTCATCGACGACGTCCTGGCCTCGATCGCCGGGGCCATCGGCGCCGACGACCTCGTCGTCAGCGTGGCGGCCGGAGTTCCCGTGGAGCGCATCGAGCGCGGCCTCGGCGAACGCCGGGCCGTGGTCCGGGCGATGCCGAACACGCCGGCACTGCTCGGCATGGGCGCGACCGGGCTGTTCGCCTCCCCTGCCTGCTCGGCAGGACAGCTCGACGCCGCGACGGCGCTGTTCGAGACGGTCGGTCTCGTCGAGGTCATCGGCGACGAGTCGCTGATGGACGCCGTGACCGCCGTTTCGGGCTCCGGCCCGGCCTACTTCTTCGCGCTGGCCGAAGCGCTGGCCGACGCCGGTCGCGCGGCCGGCCTGGACGCCGGAACCGCGACGCGCCTGGCCTGCCGGACCGCGGCCGGTGCCGGGGCCATGCTGGCCGACGGCGAGGCCGATGCCGCCGAACTGCGGCGCCGCGTCACGTCGCCCGGCGGCACGACGGCCGCCGCCCTGGAGTCGTTCGCGGACTCGGGCCTGGCCGACATCGTGCGCCGCGCCGTCGACGCGGCGATCCTGCGCGGTCGCGAGCTGGGGGACGGGTGATGGGCGGCTCGGTCGGCAACGCCTTCGCGTTCCTCGTCGAGACGCTGTTCAGCCTCTATATCGCAGCGCTGATGCTGCGCGTGCTGCTCGAGGCCGTGGGCGCCGACTACTACAATCCCGTCTGCCAGGCGCTGATCCTCGTCACCGAGCCGCTCGTGGGGCCGCTTTCGCGACTGATCCCGCGCATCGGCCGGTTCAACACCGCGGCCGTGGTCCTGCTCTGGGTGCTGCAGACCGTCTCGGTACTCGTCGTGATGTCGCTGTCCGGCTACGCCGTCGATCCGCTGCAGGCCATGGTGCTGTCGGTATTCAGGCTGGTACGCATGCTGCTCGTGATGTATCTCGTGCTCATCATCGCCGAGGTCATCCTGTCCTGGGTCGGCGGCGCCATGCGCCATCCCATCATCCCGCTCATCTACCAGTTGACGCAGCCCGTGCTCGCACCGATCCGCCGCGTCCTGCCGACGCTCGGCGGCCTGGACCTGTCGCCGCTGGTCGCGATCATCGGCATCCAGTTCCTCATGATCCTGATCGGCGTCCGGTAAGGAAGCCGGCGCAAGCCCGGTCTTCTCGACAGAAGGCCGGCACTGTTGCACTGGCCGAAAGCCGGAGAGTACGATGAACGCAGACCGATCCACGCCGCGACGCGGCGCGGGATCAGCGATTCGACCCCATTCCCGAACGCGGAGACATCGATCCATGCAGAGGTTCCCGATCTTCCTGGCACTGGCCTCACTGGCCGCGATCCTGTCCCTTCCCGGCACGGCCCGTGCCCAGCAAGCCGAGACTTTCGGTCCCTACGAGGTCCACTACAGCACGCTGAACACGAACCTGCTCTCCCCGGAAATCGCCCGGGCCTACGGCATCCGGCGCGCCGGAACCCAGGCCATGCTCAACGTGACCGTGATCCACAGCGAGACCGGTGAGGCCATGCACGCCAGGGTCGATGCCACGGCGACGAACCTGACCGGCCAGCGGCGTGACATCGAGCTTCGCGAACTCGAGGACGACGACGCGATCTACTACATCGGCACGTTCCGCGTCCACGACGAGGAAATCCTGAACTTCCAGGTCGACGTGGTACCCGAGGGGCACGAGCAGGGCCCGCTGGAAATCCGCTTCCGCGAGCAGTTCTTCACCGACTAGGCGTCGTCCCCGGCACGCTCGCCTTCCACCACGTGCCGGCGCCGGATGAATTCGCGGTGCGGCACGCCCAGCAGGTCGGCCAGCCGGCGCACGAGGTGCTCCTCGTGGGCGTCGAGCCGGCCGTCGGCCCAGGCCACGCGCCACAGCCACTCCACGAGATCGCCGCGCGCGGCCGGGTCCAGCCCCGTGCGGAGCTGGTGCGTGAATTCATGCAGCGAGTGCGTGTCGCGCTGGATGCGCGCGGCCTCTTCGACGAGTTCCGAGAGTTCGTCGGCCTCGAGGCCGAATCGCGCGCGGATCGCGCGCTCGAGCACCCTGCGCTCCTCGTCGTCGCCGCCCTCGTCGGTCAGCGCCAGTTCGATGAGCAGCACGGCGGCCGCACGCGGCAGCGAGCGCGGATCGGTCTCGGGTTCGTGGCGATGGATGATCTGGCGCAGCGAATCGAGATAGGAGCGCATCGTCGTCCTTCGAGCGTCGGCGGGCGGGCCGATCAGGCTACCATTGCCGCATGACTCCCGAACGCCGACAACGCATCCGCGCCACGGCGCTGGCCAGGCAGCCCGACCTCACCGTCTTCATGGAACGCGTGCACAAGCCGCACAACCTGGCGGCCGTCCTGCGCACCTGCGATTCGGTCGGCATCCTGCACGCCCACGCGGTTCCGGGCAGCGAGGGACTGCCTTCGCTCAACAACACATCGCAGGGGGCACAACGCTGGGTCGGCCTGACCCGCCATTCGGACACGCCGAGCGGGCTGGCCGAACTGAAGTCGGCCGGCTTCTCGCTCGTCGCCGCCCACCTGTCCGAACGGGCCGTCGACTTCCGCTCGGTCGACTACACGCAGCCCGTGGCGCTGGTGCTCGGCACCGAGAAATTCGGGGTCAGCGACGAAGCGCTGGCCGCCTGCGACACCGAAGTCATCATTCCCATGCACGGCATGACGCGCTCCCTGAACGTCTCGGTGGCCTGCGCGCTGATCCTCTACGAGGCCGAGCGGCAGCGCGCCGAGGCGGGACTCTACGACCGCGGCCGCGAGGACGAGGAACCCTGGGCCGGACTCATCCAGCGCTGGATCGAACGGGACCTGGCGCGCAGAAAGACGCCGCTGGACGCCCGGCCCCCGGAGCCCGATCAGGGGTAGAGCCGCTCCATCGTCCAGTCGCCGTCGCCGGCGACGAAGCAGAAGCGATCGTGCAGCCGGTACTCGCCGGCGTGCCAGAACTCGACGCGGCGCGGCCGCACGCGGAACCCCGACCAGTGCGGCGGGCGCGGCACGTCGCCGTCGCCGAATCGCTGGCGCGCGGCGTCGACACGCTGCATGAGCGTCGCGCGGTCGGCCAGCGGCTCGGACTGGCGCGATGCCCAGGCGCCGAGCTGACTGTCGCGTGGCCGCGAGGCGAAGTAGGCATCGGCCTCGGCGTCGTCGACGCGCTCGGCGCGGCCGTCGACGAGCACCTGCTGGCCCGTCTCGCGCCACCAGAACAGCAGCGAGACCTCCGGGTTCTCGGCGACCTGACGCGCCTTGCGGCTGCCGAGGTTGGTATAGAACACGAAGCCGTCGGCGTCGAAGTCCTTGAGCAGCACCGTGCGGGCCGAGGGTCGGCCGTCGGCGCCGACCGTGGCCAGCGTCATGGCCGTGGGTTCGGGAACGCCGGCCTCGACGGCCGCTTCGAATCCGGCGCGGAAGCGCCGCAGCATTTCGTCGGTCATCGCGATCATGGCTCGCCTCGGTGGAGCAGCGCGGCATAGCCGGCGCGGTAGTCGGGATACTGTAGCGCAAGCCCCGTGGCCAGCAGGCGGGCCGCCTCGACACGCTTGCCCTGCCCCTCCGCCCCCGGCGCGTCGTCGGGTTCCACGGGACCCGGCGCGCCGATCCTCCGCGCAAGCCAGTCCAGCACCTCCCAGCGCGGCGCCGGGTGGCCGTCCGAGGCCACCCAGACCGGCGCCGGGTCTTCGAGGCCCAGCAGATGTTCGAGCACGGCCGCGCAGTCGTCGGCATGGATGCGGTTCGTCCAGACGGGCGGGTGTCGTCGGCACTGGACGGGGCCTCGGCGCAGCTTGCGCAGCAGGTAGTCCCGACCGGGCCCGTAGATGCCCGCGAAGCGCACGACCACACCGCCGGCCTCGATCGCCCGCCGCTCGCCCTCGAGCAGGATCCGCCCGTTGAACGCGGAGGGTTCGGTCGGAGAATCCTCGTCGACGCGCTGGCCCTCGTCCTGTCCGTAGACGGCCGTGCTGGAAACGTAGACCAGCCGGCCGGCGTCGACGCGGCGCAGCAGGTTCTCGAGTCCCTCGACGTAGGTCGCGCGGTACGCCTCCTCGGTACGCTCGGCCGGCGTGGCCGTGTAGACCACGGCATCCCACTCGCCGGCGGCGGCTTCGAGGGAAGCCGGGTCGCCGAGATCGGCGCGCAGGGGACGGATGCCTGCGTCGAGGCGCTCGGTCCGTCGCCGCAGGCCGTGGACCTCGTGACCGTCTCCGAGCCGACCGGCCAGGCGTCGGCCGAGGTCGCCGCACCCGGCCAGGAGCAGCCGGGACACGGGGTCAGGCGCCCTGCGGCTGGGCGTCGCCCTCGCCACCGCCCTCGTCGGCCGGCGGGCCGCCGCGATCCGGCGGCGGCAGCGTGCGCAGCCAGATCAGCCAGACGACGAGCGCGTCGAGGATGATCAGCGCCTGCCAGAGATA
>JAWVZQ010000062.1:0-11180 GCA_033722095.1 Wenzhouxiangellaceae bacterium
CGCAGCGCAACGGCGAGGCGGGATTTTCGATGTTCACGCTCGCGCCGATGGGGCTCGTCGTGTTCGTGGTCGGCATCGTCTACATGCTGCTGCTCGGGCATCGGCTCGTTCCGGAGCGGCCTTCGGGAGAGAACCTCGAACAGGATTTCGAAGTCAGCGACTACCTGACCGAGATCGAGGTTCCCGAGGGTTCCGGCGCCGTCGGCATGACGCTGGAGGAACTACGCGGCGAGGCCCGGCCCGTGGGCGGCATGGAGATCCTGCAGCTGCTGCGCGACGACGATCTCATCGACCGCCCGCGCGACGACCTGCAGCTTCGAGCCGGCGACCGCCTGGCCGTGCGCGGTGACGTGGACCGGATCGGCAATATCCTCGATGCCGAGGACTTCGAGGTGTCGGAAAATCTGCAGGCCGAGCGGTTCAAGGACGAGGAAAACGTGCTCTTGGAAGTCATGCTGGCCTCCGATTCCGACCTCGAGGGGCACACGCTGCGCGACAATGGATTCTCGGAGCGCTGGAACTGCAATGTGCTGGCCATCCGTCGCAGCGGTGAATTGCGCCATGACGACCTGCTCGACACCGAACTGCAACCCGGCGACGTTCTGCTGCTGCACACCACGGCCGACGGCCTGAATCGCATCCACGAGCTGGAGTCCCAGCGCAGCGCACCGTTCATCACGATCAGCGAGCAGCGCGTCGAGACGTTCAGGCCGCGTGCGTTTCTGGGCGTCGCCGCATTGCTGGCCGCCGTCGTGACACTGGCCGCGACGAGGATTCTCCCGATCAGCATCGGTGCGCCCCTGGCCATCGTCATCCTGATGTTCTCGCGCTTTCTCGGCCCGCGCGAAGCCTATCGGGCGATCGACTGGCGCGTGGTGTTCCTGCTCGCCGCCGCGCTGAGCTTCGGCCGCGCCATGGACGCCAGCGGCTTGTCCGGCATGGTGTCGGGCGTGCTCGTCGACGTCGTCGGCAGCCGTTGGGGTCCCACCGCGGTCGTCGCGGCGCTGTATCTGCTGACCGCGCTGTGCACCGAGATCATGTCGAACAACGCGGCGGCGGCGCTGCTGGCGCCGATCGCACTGACGCTGTCGGGCTCGATGGGCGTCGATCCGTTGCCTTTGCTGGTCACGGTCGCCATCGCCGGATCGGCAAGTTTCATGACGCCCGTGGGCTACCAGACCAACACCATGGTCTACAGCGCCGGCAATTACCGGTTCACGGACTTCACGCGCGTCGGTGCGCCGCTCGCGCTCGCGCTGTGGTTGCTCGCGACGCTGCTGATCCCGATTTTCTACCCGTTCTGACCCGCGGCGACCGTGACCGGTTGCGAGAGCCGCGCGGTCCCGGGTCGTCTCCGCGTCCGGCTCAGGAGCGGCCTGCGCGTTCGAGCCGTCGCCTGAGGCCGTGAAGTGTGCAGGCGTGCCGCTGCATGTCCTGCCAGGGGTCGTCGACCTGGCCCAGGCGCCGGAACAGGTTCCGGATGGTGTATCGCCTCGGGTGCAGGTCGCCGTCGTCGAGTTCGTCCCAGCGCAGCGGCGTCGCCACGGGCGCGCCGGGGCGGGCGCGCACGGCATACGGCGCCACGGCGGTCTGGCCGTAGGCATTGCGCAGGTCGTCGACGAACACCCGGTTGCCGCGCTTTTCCTTGCGCTGCTCGGCGGTCAGGAGATCGGGGTGCCGGTCGACGAGCCGGTCGCGCATCGCGTGGCTGAATTCGCGTACGCCATCGAATCCGTCCTCGGCGCGCAGCGGAACGAAGACATGCAGACCACGCGAGCCCGTGGTCTGCACGTATCCGGTCACACCCATGTCCTCGAGCAGGTCACGGATCCGGCGTGCCGCGTCGCGGACCTTGCCGAAATCGTCGTCGGAGGGATCGAGGTCGAAGATCAGCCGGTCCGGCTTGCGCGGCGAATCGACGCGGGCCAGGGCCAGGTGCGGTGTGATGCAGCCCTGGTCCGCCAGGTAGGCCAGCGTGGCCGCGTCGTTGGCCACCACGTAGGTGACCTCGCCGTCCCTCTTGGGAAGCGTCACTCGATCGATCCAGTCGGGAAAGTGGTCGGGGATGGACTTCTGGAAGAAATCGGTGCCGTCGATGCCGTCGGGATACCGGTGCATGCTCAGCGCACGCTCGCGGCAGTGGGGCAGGGCGTGTTCGGCGACGCGGGCGTAGTATTCGACGAGATCGAACTTGGTCAGGCCCGACTCGGGAAAGAAGACCTTGTCGGGATGTCCGATCTCCAGTTTCCGGTTCCCGACCTCGATCGTCCGGTTCATCGATCGTCCTCCCCTTGCTCGCGGACCACGTCCTCGGGGTCCTTGTCGCGCCGGAGCCCGAGAAAGCGCGGGTGGCGCAGCTTTCCGTCGTCGGTCCACTCGGTGAAACCGAACTCGCCGACGTACTCGGGCTCCACCCAGTGGGCCGAGGCTTCCGAAGGCTCCTCGGCGAACGGGCATTCGTCGATCTCGATCTCGTCGAGCCGCGCTCTGAATTCCTCGAGGAACTCATCGTCGTACCCCGTGCCGACCTTGCCCGCGTAGCGCAGTTCGCCGTCCTCGTGGACGCCGACGAGCAGCGCCCCGAAGCCGATCCGCTCTCCCTCGGGCTCGGTGAAACCGCCGATGACGAGTTCCTGCCCCTCGTCGCACTTGAACTTCAGCCAGTCGCGGCTGCGGTCGTGCCTGTAGCGCGAATCCGCGCGCTTGGCGATGATGCCTTCCCAGCCCTTCTCGCAGGCCTCGGCGTGGAAGGCCTCGCCTTCCTCGTTCCGGTGCTCGGTGAATCTCAGCCGTCGGTTCCAGTCGAAGAGTTCGCGCAGCACCTTCTTTCGGGCACGCAGTGCAAGCCCATCGAGGCGGCAACCGTCGGCGTGCAGCACGTCGAAGAGGTAGAAATAGACGGCGACGTCGCTGGCGCGCGCTTCCTCGGCGTCGGTGATCTTCATGCGATCCTGCAGTCGCGAGAAGCTCGTCTCGTCACCGTCGAATGCGACGATCTCGCCGTCGACGACGAAGTCCTCGCAGGCTTGTCCGGCCAGGGCCTCGACGATTTCCGGATAGGTCTCGTTGGCGCATTTCCGGTTGCGCGTCAGCAGCCGGACGTCGTCGCCGCGGCGGAACGCAAGCATGCGTTCGCCGTCGAGCTTGCGCTCGAAGATCCAGTCCGGATCGGAGAAGCGCTCGTCGGTGAGCGTGGCGAGCATCGGTGCGAGCCAGTCGGGGTGCGCGGCGTCTTCGAGCGCGCCGCGCTCCTCGTCGTCGAGCACCTCGCGCCAGCCGCTCATTCGTCCTTCCCGGCATCGGGCGATTCGGGCTCTTCGTCCTCGGCGATCTCCTCGAGGTCGCGGCCGCTGGTGACCGACTCGTTCTCGGTGGACGTGGGCTTGCGCCGTGCGTCGGCCTCGTCGTCGTCCATCTTGACGAGCAGCCAGCGGGCGTCGTCGCCGTCTCCCGTTCGCTGCAGGGCATAGCCGCCGCGGACCTTCTCCCCGTGCAGGTCGACAAGCACGTGACCGTCGTCGAGCGCGTCGTTCAGCGCGCGCGTCTCGCCGTCCTTTTCGGTGATGTTGTCGAAAGTGCCCCGGTCCCAGATCATCACGGTGCCCCCGCCGTACTCATCCTCGGGAATCACGCCCTCGAACCCGGCGTAGTCGAGCGGATGGTCCTCGGTGGGGATCGCGAGCCGCTTCTCCGACGGGTCGGTGGATGGCCCCTTGGGAACGGCCCAGGATTTCAGTACGCCGTCGATCTCGAGGCGGAAGTCGTAGTGCAGCGAGGAGGCGTCGTGTTTCTGGATGACGAAGATCGGGGAATCACCGCCGCTGCTCCCGCCATCGCCTTCGGGCTCCCCCGTCCGGTCGAAATCGCGCTTTTCGCGGTATTCGTCGGTCGACATGGTTGCGGGTCCGTCGTGGACTCGCATTCGACCATACCAGACCGATCGATCGAACCCCGGTTCAGTACATGAGGCGCGCGGTCTTCACCGCTTCCAGGCCGTCGACGGCGGCCAGCAGCTCGGCGCAGGGCCGGATCTGCCAGCGCTCGCCGAGGCGCATGTCGAGTTCGAAGGTGCCGTTGCGATAGTGGAGGACCACGGGCGTGCCACCCTCGCGGTACGGCCGCAGGGCCGCCTCGAGGTCACGATGCACCTCGAGATCCGGTGATGGCGCGTCGAGCTCCAGCAGCAAGCGACGTGCGTAGCGCGAGCGCGCCTGGTCCAGGTCCATGACCTGCTCAGCGATCATGCGGTAGCCGCCGTTGAAATCGTCGGGCTCGACACGCCCGGAGACCACGAGGATCTCGTCGTTGCTCACGATGTCCGCGCAGTCGGCCAGCACGCGGTCGAAGATCGCGACCTCGAGCCGTCCGCTGCCGTCGTCGAGCGCGACGAAGGCCCCCTTGCCGGGCCGCCGGCGCTGCGTGGCCACGAGGCCGACGAGCGTCATGGGCAGGCCGGCGTCGCGGCCGCGACGCGGCTGGTCGCCACCGAACCGGTCTCCCACGTCGGCGATGCGGCAGGTCGAGAACCCCGTGACCTCGTCCCCGAGATCGTCCATGGGATGCCCGGTCAGGTACAGGCCCAGCGTCTCACGCTCCGCGCGCAGCCGCTGGCGCGACGTCCATGGCGCGACCGCGGGCAGCGCATCGTCGAAATCCCCCGACCCGGTCGGGCCGACCGGACCGCCGAACAGGCTGGCCTGGCCGGCCGCCGAATCGGCGTGGTGGCGTTCCGCCGTCGCCCAGGCGTCGGGCAGCGCCTGCATCAGGGCTGCGCGGTTTTCGGCGACGGCATCCAGCGCGCCCGCGCGGATCAGCGTCTCCATCGTGCGCTTCGTGATCCGCGTGAGGTCGATGCGGCGCAGCAGCTGGCCGAGGCTCGCGAACGCTCCGCCCTCGTCGCGTTGCGCGACGATGTCCTCCACGGCGCCCTGGCCGACGCCCTTGATCGCGCCCAGCCCGTAGCGGATGCAACCGTCCTCGACCTCGAAGCGGTAATGGGATCGATTGACGTCGGGCGGCAGCACCTCGAGTTCCATGGCCCGGCAGTCCTCGATGAGGTTGGCGATCTTGTCGGTCTTGTCGAGGTCGGCCGACAGCACGGCGGCCATGAACTCGGCCGGGTAGTGCGCCTTGAGCCAGGCCGTCTGGTAGGCGACGAGGGCGTAGGCGACCGAGTGGGACTTGTTGAACCCGTAGCCGGCGAAGGTCTCGATGAGGTCGAACAGGTGCTCGGCCTCGGAGGTCTCCAGCCCGTTGCCGGCCGCGCCCTCGATGAAGATCGCGCGCTGCTTCGCCATCGCCTCGCGGTCCTTCTTGCCCATGGCGCGGCGCAGCAGGTCGGCGCCGCCGAGCGTGTAGCCGGCCACGACCTGGGCGATCTGCATGACCTGCTCCTGATAGAGAATGACCCCGTAGGTCGGCTTCAGGATGGGCTCGGTCAGCGGGTGCGGGTACTTGACGGGCGCGCGGCCGTGCTTGCGCTCCACGTAGTCGTCGACCATCCCCGCGTCGAGCGGGCCGGGGCGGAACAAGGCGACCGCGGCCACGATGTCGTCGAAGCAGTCGGGCACGAGCTTGCGCAGCAGGTCCTTCATGCCGCGCGACTCGAGCTGGAAGACCGCCGTGGTGTGGGCCTTCTGCAGCAGCCGGAACGCCTCCGCGTCGTCCATGGGCAGCGCCTCGAGGTCGAGCGGATCCTCGTTGCGCTCTCTGCGCGACCGATTCACCGATTTCAGCGCCCAGTCGATGATGGTCAGGTTGCGAAGGCCCAGGAAGTCGAACTTGACGAGACCCACGGCCTCGACGTCGTTCTTGTCGAACTGCGTGACGACCGAGCCGGTGCGTGGATCCGTGTAGAGCGGCGCGAAGTCGGTCAGCGGGCCCGGAGCGATGACGACGCCGCCGGCATGCTTGCCGGCGTTGCGGGCCACGCCCTCGAGCTGCATGGCGAGGTCGAGGATGCTGCGCGTATCGTCTTCGCGCTCGTAGCGCTCGCGCAGCTCGGGTTCCTTCTCCAGGGCCTTTTCCAGCGTGATGTCGAGTTCCATCGGGATCAGCTTGGCGATGGAGTCGACGAAGCCGTACATGTAGCCGAGCACGCGACCGCAGTCACGGACCGCGGCCTTTGCGGCCAGCGTGCCGTAGGTGATGATCTGGCTGACCTGGTCGCGTCCGTAGTGGTCGGCGACGTAGTCGATGACGCGGTCCCGGCCCTCGACGCAGAAATCGATGTCGAAGTCGGGCATGGAGACGCGTTCCGGGTTCAGGAAGCGCTCGAAGAGCAGGTCGTAGCGCAGCGGGTCCGGGTCCGTGATGCCGATGCACCAGGCCACCAGCGATCCCGCGCCGGAGCCGCGTCCGGGCCCGACGGGCACGTCGTTGTTTCGGGCCCAGGCGATGAAGTCCGCGACGATCAGGAAATAGCCCGAGAAGCCCATCTCGACGATGACGCCGAGTTCGCGCTCGAGCCGCTGGACGTAGTCGTCGCGTTCGCAGCCCCCGGCGGCACCGTGCCGCTCGAGGCGGCCATCCAGTCCCTCGAAGGTCTTGCGCCGGAGGAAATCGTCGGCGCTCTCGCCCTCGGGCAGCGGGAAATCGGGCAGGGCGTACTCGCCGAGCGTGAGTTCGAGGTTCAGGCGACGCGCCAGTTCGACGGTGTTCTCCAGCGCCACGGGCAGGTCGGAGAATGCCTCGCGCATTTCCTGCGGCGACTTCAAGTACTGCTCGTCGACGAATTCGCGGCTGCGGTGCTTGTCGTCGAGCAGCCGGCTCTGGTGGATGCAGGCGCGCGCCTCGTGGGCCAGGAACTGGTCGCGCTGAGGGAAGCGCACGTCGTTCGTGGCCACGACGGGGAGGCCGAGATCGGCAGCCAGTTCGAGCAGGCCGGGTTCCACGGCGCGCTCGGCGGCCCGGCCCGTGCGCTGGAGCTCGATGTAGACGCGATCGGGGAAGCGCGCCTGCCAGCTCCGGAGCCGGCGGCGAGCCTCCTCGGCATGGCCGGCGGCCAGGGCGCGGCCGGCGTCGCCGGCCCAGCCCGTGAGCACGATCAGGCCCTCGGTGTCGCGATCCAGCCACTCGGGGCGGATTCTCGGCTGGCCCTGTACGCGGCCCTCGATGAAGCTGCGGGACAGCAGTCGGCAGAGGTTCAGGTAGCCGCGGCGATCCTGCACGAGAAGCGTCGCGACGGCGTGCTCGGACTCGGCCGCGGCGTCGGTGATGCGCACGTCTGCACCGACGAGCGGCTTGACGCCGGCGCTCCGGGCCGCGCGGTAGAACTTCACGAGCCCGAAGACGTTGTGCCAGTCGGTGATCGCGATGGCCGGCATGCCGAGATCGCGGGCCCGCCGGACCAGCTCGTCGGGCCGCGCGAGGCCGTCCTCGAGGCTGTACTGGGAGTGGACCCGCAGGTGGACGAAATCGGGGCCGGAGGGCGGGACGGAGGGGGTCTCGGGCATCGCCGGTGATTATATCGCCGCCCCCGCTCCGGGACCGGGTCGGCGAGCGAGGCGAGGGCGGCCCGGCCACACGGCATTTCGCATCCGGAGTCTTGTCACGCGGGAGCCGTTCGGGTAAGATACGCGGCTTCGCTGAGGGCGATTAGCTCAGTTGGTTAGAGCGCTGTCTTGACATGGCAGAGGTCACTAGTTCGAATCTAGTATCGCCCACCAACTTCCTCCCCGGTCGATTCCATGCGCGCGCTCAGCGCCGCTGTGCGGTGCTCGGAATCCCCATGTACAGACTCGTACGCTGCGGTTCCTGCGCTCCCCGCAACGACCCTGCGTACCCGGCACCGGCGCCGGTGCGGCATTCGAGAAACCCCGGAACCGGATTCGCGCCATGGCGCCCTTCGCTGCGGTAGTCGTGGCGGCCGCGGAATGCGCCGAACGGGGGCGGGACGGCGTAGTCGGGCCGCGCAGTCCGGTACAATGGCCGGCTTGAACTCCAGCACGCAATACGAGCGGATGCTCCATGCCTGAAATCACGCTGCCCGACGGCAGCCGGAAGTCCTTCGACCGGCCCGTCACCGTCCACGAAGTCGCCGAGAGCATCGGTCCTGGCCTGGCCAAGGCCGCGCTGGCCGGCGAAGTCGACGGTCGACTCGTCGATACCGGTCACCGGATCGACGATGACGCCGCGCTGCGCATCGTCACGGCCCGCGACGACGACGGGATCGAGATCATCCGGCATTCCACGGCCCACCTGCTGGCTCAGGCCGTCAAGCGCCTGTTCCCGGAAACCCAGGTGACCATCGGCCCGACCGTAGAGCACGGTTTCTACTACGATTTCGCCCGCGACGAGCCGTTCCGGCCCGAGGATCTCGAGAAGATCGAGGCCGAGATGCAGCGCATCGTCGAGGAAGATCTGCCAGTGGATCGTTCGGAGATGCCGCGCGACGAAGCCGTCGCCTTCTTCCGCGACCAGGGCGAGGAGTACAAGGCGAAGATCATCGAGGACATTCCGGCCGACGAGACGCTCTCGCTGTATCGCCAGGGCGATTTCATCGACCTCTGCCGCGGCCCGCACGTGCCGTCGACCGGCAAGCTCGGCGCGTTCAAGCTCACGAAGCTGGCCGGCGCCTACTGGCGCGGAAAGTCCGAGAACGAGATGCTGCAGCGCATCTACGGCACGGCCTGGGGCGACAAGAAGCAACTCAAGGCCTACCTCAAGCGCCTCGAGGAAGCCGAGAAGCGCGACCACCGCCGCATCGGCAAGCAGCTGGGCCTGTTCCACACCCAGGCCGAGGCGCCGGGCATGGTGTTCTGGCACGACAAGGGCTGGACGATCTATCGCCTCGTGCAGGAATACATCCGCAAGCGCCTCGACAAGGCCGGCTACCGGGAGGTCCATACGCCGCAGGTCGTCGACCTGAGCCTGTGGCGCGAATCGGGCCACTGGGACAACTTCGCCGACAACATGTTCATCACCTCGTCGGAGGACCGCACCTACGCGATCAAGCCGATGAACTGTCCCTGCCACGTGCAGATCTTCAACCAGGGGCTGCGTTCGTACCGCGACCTGCCGCTGCGCATGGCCGAATTCGGGTCGTGCCACCGCAACGAGCCGTCCGGTGCGCTGCACGGCCTCATGCGCGTGCGCAACTTCGTGCAGGACGATGCCCACATCTTCTGTACGCCCGAGCAGATGTCCGACGAGGTCCAGGCCTTCAACGAAATGGTCTTCGAGGTCTACCGCGACTTCGGCTTCGACGACATCCAGGTCAAGCTCTCGACGCGTCCCGAGCAGCGCGTGGGCTCCGACGAAGTCTGGGACCGCGCCGAGCAGGCACTCAAGGACGCCCTCGAGACGGCCGGCATCGACTACGAACTCCAGCCGGGCGAGGGCGCCTTCTACGGCCCGAAGATCGAGTTCTCGCTGACCGACTGCATCGGCCGCGTTTGGCAGTGCGGCACCATGCAGGTCGATTTCTCCATGCCGGGCCGGCTCGGTGCGGCCTACGTCGACGAGAACGGCGAGAAGCAGGTGCCGGTCATGCTGCACCGCGCGATCCTCGGTTCCGTCGAGCGCTTCATCGGCGTGCTCATCGAGCACTATGCCGGCAACCTGCCGGTCTGGCTGGCTCCGGTCCAGGCCGTCGTCATGAACATCACCGATGCCCAGGCCGACTACGCGCGCTCGGTCGCGCGTCGCCTCGGGGAACTCGGTTTCCGGGTCGAGACCGACTTGAGGAACGAGAAGATCGGTTTTAAAATCCGGGAGCAGACGCTGGCCAAGGTGCCGTACCTGCTCGTCGTCGGTGATCGCGAGATGTCCGAAGGGACGGTCGCGGTGCGCCAGAGAGACGGGACGGATCACGGGTCGATGCGTCTGGAACGGTTCGCGGACCGGCTGGGACAGTGGGAAGCCCAGCGCGGCCGCACCGGTACGTCCGACTGACCAACGTTCAACACGGGAGACACTCACATCGCAACCGACAAGAAGACGCGGCGCAACGAGGACATCACGGCGCCGAAAGTCCGGGTCGTCGGCCCGGACGGAGACCAGATCGGCATCCGCCGGGTCAGCGAGGCCATCGAGCTCGCCGAAGAGCACGGCATGGACCTCGTCGAGATCGCACCGCAGGCTGATCCGCCCGTCTGCCGCATCATGGACTGGGGCAAGTACCGCTTCGAGGAATCGAAGAAGGCACAGGCCCAGCGAAAGAAGCAGAAGCAGGTGCAGGTCAAGGAAGTCAAGTTCCGCCCAGGCACCGATACCCATGACTACGACGTCAAGATGAAGAACCTGCGGCGCTTCCTGGAAGAGGGCGACAAGGTCAAGGTCACGTTGCGCTTCCGGGGACGCGAGATGGCGCACCAGGATCTCGGTCGCGACCTGCTCAAGCGCGTCGAAGGCGATGTCGAGGAAGAGGCCAACGTCGAGCAGCATCCTCGCATGGAAGGGCGGCAGATGGTCATGATGCTCGCCCCGAAGAAGACCTAGGGAATCCACGGCGGCAGCCCGTCCGCCCGGAACCGGCGCGCACGCCTGCGGCGCGCCGATTCCGACAGCCCCGTTCGATCATCCCGCGGTTCCGCTTCCGGCCATATCCGGGCGGACCGACACCTCGATCTCCCCGTGCGACCGGCCCTGCGCCGCGGGTTGCCGTTCGGCATTCCGATTTGCAATCGGCTGCCTCTGGTTTCATGATAGGTCCCGTGCCGGGACGTTCGGTGCGGTCCCGGTCCCATCCTGGAAGGGAGGATCGTGCATGAAACTGAAGCGCCACTTCTACGTCAGCGACGATCTCGACGACCTCGAACGCTTCGAGGAGGAACTCGAGGAACTCGATATCGTCACGCCGCAGATTCACCTGCTGACGCTCGACGACGGGAATGCCGCCCACCATCACAACCTTCACGAAGTCAGTTCGCTCATGAAGACCGACGTCGTGCATTCCACGCTCGTCGGCGCCGTGGTCGGCCTCTGCGCCGCTGCACTGGCCCTGGTCATCGCCTATCTGTTCGGCTGGACCGATAGCGGGGCGGGCTGGCTGCCGTTCATCTTCCTCGCGATCATCCTGCTCGGTTTCTTCACCTGGCAGGGCGGGCTTTGGGGCATCGAGAACCCGAATACGCATTTCAAGGACTTCGAGGAAGCCCTGCGCAAGGGGAAGCACATCTTCTTCGTGGATCTCGAGCCCGGCCGCGGAAAGATCGTGCGCCGGCTGGCCCGGAAGCACC
>JAWVZQ010000063.1:0-11162 GCA_033722095.1 Wenzhouxiangellaceae bacterium
GTGGCCGCGATCGAGAGCGTGACGAACCCGCGCCTCGAGGCGCAGCTCGGCAAGGTCACGCATGTCCCGCGCAAGGACTGGATCTTCGGCTCGGGCGCGAGCCCGGTGATGGCCGCGTTCTGCCACCCGAACCCGTCGGGCAGCCGGTTCTCCGACGGCCGATTCGGCATCTACTACGCGGCCAGCAGCACCGAGGCGGCCGCAAGCGAGGTGGCGTTCCACCGCACGAGGTTGTATCGCGACAACGGCATCGAACCGCGCACCGACACCTTCCGCTGCTACGTCGGCAGCGTCGTGCGACCGCTCGTCGACATCCGCGCCGAGCCGAAGCCGCGGCGCCTGCACGATCCCGATTCCTGGCACTGGTCCCGACCCTTCGGCGGCCGGTGCCGCGACGACGGCGAATGGGGCATCCACTATCGGAGCGTGCGGGCCGAGGACGCCGAATGCGTGGCGCTGCTGCGCCCGCCTGCCTCCTCGCCCGTCATCCAGGGCGCGCACGTCGAGATGCACTGGACGGGTTCAGAGGTGGTTCCGAAGCTCGGCGCCTGATTCGCCTGCACGCCACCTCGCGGATGTCATGTCTTCGGTCAAACCGGCTGCCGGGCCGGACTTGCAGTTTCCTCCGCCAGGGAGCGCGGGGTCAGCCTTCGATGCAGCGGATCGGGGCCGTCATTCCCGGAATGCGTCAGCCCGCCAGCGACTCGCCCAGGAAATACGGCCAGAGCACGATCGCCAGTATGCCCTTGACGACTCCGAGGTCGAGATAGCCCAGTGTGAACAGCCACGCCGCAAACCATGCGCCTCCCCAGAGGGAATGATGTTCGATGCGGATCTTCCTGTCGGTCATCTTTCGTCTCCTGAAGCGATCCATTGCCTGCCCGGCGATTCTAGCGTCAGGTTCGGGGCCATCGACGAACCCTGTCATCCGGTCCCGAGAGCCCCGAGCAGCGCCAGCAGGACGCTGATCGCCCCGATCGCCATAAGCACAATCAGCAGGAGGAACCCACCGAGCAGGACCAGCGCCGCGCTCGTCAGGCGGCGTCCGGCGGCGTCGTCGGCCTCGAGCCTGTGCAGGTTCCGTTCCAGCAGCGCGACATTGCGGTTGTTGGCTTTCCAGGCGAAATCGAACAGGTCGCCGAGTACGGGCACGATGCCGACCAGCAGCTCGAGGAGGATGTTCCCCATCATCCGGATCAGCGTCGTCGTCGGTGCGCCCATCCGCGCGGCCTGGATCACGATGTAGGCCGAGATCGACGCCGCTGCTGCGTCGCCGATCCCGGGGATCAGCCCGATCAGGCCGTCGAGGCCGATCCGGTACCCGCCCGGCAGACGAATGGAACTGTCGAGCAGGCGCGCCAACTGGCGGACGCGGGAAAGCGCTTCATCGGTCGGAGCGGAGTCTGCCATGTCCGAGGTCGCACTGACTCTGGGGAACCCCAAGCCTACCGTGTGTGCGGACCAGGCGGCACGCTCGCAGGTCGGTCTGCGTGTCCATTCGATGAATCGATTGGGAGAAAATCCGACCTCCCGAACGTCCGCTGGATGCTCCCGGTGTCCGGTGCCGCGCTCGAGATGCGGTTCAGTTGAGCACCGGTGCCTGGTGCACGTAACGTGCGTTCTCGATTTCGGAGACCAGGAAATCGGCCACGCAGGCCCGGGAAATGATCCCCATCCCGAAGTCCGTCGGATCGGTCCGGACCTTGTAGCTCCCGCATCGGCCGCAGGTCAGCGCGACGGGCCGGGCGATGGTCCACTTCAGGCCGCTGTCCTTGATCAGCGCTTCCTGCTTCGACTTGTCGGCGTAGATGCGCGCGAAGACCGCGCTGAATCCGAGCCGGTTGATCGGATTCATGGTGTCGCCGCTGTCGCCGGCACCGTATCCCGTCACCACGAGCAGGCGTTCCACGCCCTGCGCCTCCATCGCGGGGACGAGGATTCGCGTCGACTCGGAAAACAGGTCGGTGCCGCCCAGCACCGTGCCCGGGTTGAGCTTGACGCCGAGCGCCTGGACCACTGCGTCCACGCTATCGAGCGCCGCCTCCACCGAAGACGCATCCAGCGCATTCCCGTCGAGTTTCTCGAGATTCGGATGCTCCAGGTCGATCTCGGACGCCGTGCGGGCGAATGCGCGGACGCGATGTCCTTTCTCCAACGCGAGCCGGACCGTCTCCAGGCCGATCCCGCTGCTTCCACCGACTACCAGTATGTGCGCCATGACCATCCAGATTGCTGAAGTCCACTTATGAGAACACGCTCGTTGTGATCTTCGCGGGAGAGCATCTCGGCGGGACCGCGCGTGAATGAGACGATCCGGCCTCCGTTTCCCGGGTGCCGCGAGACTGTTCGATGGAAGCGGCCCGGTATCGAGGAAATGTCCAGGACCGGGTGAACTCGCTTGACCGCTCGGCGAGGACGCGTATAGGGTTTCGGCATCGACGGGCGCGGGGCGGGCTCGTCACGCTAGTGGGAGTGAGATCGTGACAGCCAAACGAACGGTGGCGACGATGCTGGACGAGGCCGGCATCGAGATCGATGGGTCGCGGCCCTGGGACATGCAGGTCCACGACGAGCGCCTCTACCGGCGCGTGCTGGGGCAGGGCACGCTCGGCGCCGGAGAAGCCTACATGGATGGCTGGTGGGAGGCCGAGCGGCTCGACGAGTTCTTCGCGCGCCTGCTCGGCGCCGACGTCGACCGGGCGCTGCGCACGCCGTCGGTGCTGTGGCAGGTGTTGCTGAGCCGGCTCGGCAACCTGCAGAGCCGCGGGCGCTCGCGGCGCGTGGCCGAGCAGCACTACGACCTTTCGAACCGGCTCTACGAGGCCATGCTCGGCCCGACGATGCAATACACCTGCGCCTACTACGGCCCCGAGGGGACGGAGACCTCGCTCGACGCGGCCCAGCGCGCCAAGCTGGAGCTCGTCGCGCGCAAGCTGCACCTCGAACCCGGCATGCGCGTGCTCGAACTCGGCGGTGGTTTCGGCGAACTGGCCCGGCACCTGGCCGCCGAGCACGGCTGCGAGGTCGTGAGCTACAACATCAGCCGGCGCCAGGTGGAATTCGGCCGCAAGCGCTGCGATGGGCTTTCCGTCGAGATCCGCGAGCAGGACTACCGCGAGTCGGGCCGCGCCGGGGAACGCTTCGACCGCGTCGCCAGCGTCGGCCTCATGGAGCACGTCGGGCCGAGGAACTATCGCGGCTTCTTCGAACTCGTGCGGCATGCGCTGAAGCCCGGCGGCCTGGCGCTGGTCCACACGATCGGCGGCAACGAGAGCCGCGAGACGGCTGACCGCTGGATCACGAAGTACATCTTCCCCGGCGGCGTGATCCCGTCCGAGGCCCAGCTGACGCGCGCCAAGGAAGGGCTGCTCGTGCTCGAGGACTGGCACAACTTCGGTCCCGACTACGACCGCACGCTCATGGCCTGGGACGCCAACTTCCGCAAGGCGTGGCCCGAACTGAAGGAAAGCGAGGACCTCGACGAGCGTTTCTACCGGATGTGGCGCTACTACCTCTGCAGCTGCGCCGGCGCGTTCCGGGCGCGCGGCCTGCAACTGTGGCAGATGGTGTTCAGTCTCGGCGACATCCCGCGCTACGTGCCGGTACGATGAGCCGCGCCTCGCGCGAGGCGCACCGGCAACGCGTCGCTGCGCTGGCCGATGCGCTGTCCGGATCGACGGGCACCGTGCGCCTGGCCAAGCCCACGAGCAACCTGTTCCGCCCGCGCCGCGAGGCCGACCGCACCGAGCTCGACGCCGGCGATCTCGACCACGTCGTCGAGATCGACGCCGAGGGCGGCTACGCCGACGTCGAGGGCATGACGACTTATGCCGATCTCGTCGACACGACGCTGCCGCACGGCCTCGCGCCGGCCATCGTGCCGGAACTGAAGAGCATCACCGTCGGCGGCGCCGCGACCGGCGTGGCGATCGAATCCAGCGGGTTCCGTTTCGGCCTCGTCCACGACACGGTCCGCGAGCTCGACGTGCTGGTCGCCGCCGGCCGAGTGCTGACCTGCTCGCGCGAGCAGCGGCCCGAGTTGTTCCACGGCTTCCCGAACTCCTACGGCAGCCTCGGCTACGCCACGCGCGTGCGCCTCGACCTGGTGCCCGTCGAGCCGTTCGTCCACCTGGCCTACGAGCGGTTCGGCGCGGCCGACGCGCTGTTCAGGGCCATCGGCGCGGAGTGCGAGAACCCTTCCTGCGACTACCTCGAAGCCGTCGCCTTCGGGCCCGGCGAATACGTGCTGAGTCGCGGTCGTTTCGTCGACGCGCCGCCCGACGCGATGGATCCGAGCGACTACACGTGGATGCGCGCGTACTGGAAGAGCCTGCGCGAGCGCGAGACCGACGTCCTGACCGTGCACGACTTCCTCTGGCGCTGGGACACCGACTGGTTCTGGTGCAGCAGGAACGTCGGTGCGCACCTGGCTCCGGTGCGGCTGCTGCTCGGCCGCAGCCGCCTCAACAGCGTCACCTACCAGAAGATCATGCGCGCGAGTAACCGCTGGCCTCTCAACCTGCTTCAATCCATCCGGCCGCGCACCGAGTCGGTGATCCAGGACGTCGACATCCCGATCGGCAATGCGGCGGCCTTCCTGGCCGACTTCGACGAGCAGGTCGGCATCCGGCCGGTCTGGATCTGCCCGTTCGTCGTGCCCGAGGGCGGCTTCTCGCTGTTCCCGCTGCGCACCGACACGGCCTACATCAATTTCGGCTTCTGGGACATGGTCCGTTCGCGCGAGCCCGACGGCCACTACAACGCCCTCGTCGAGGATCTCGTCGCCCGCCACGGCGGCCGGAAGAGCCTGTACTCGAGGAGCACCTACGACGAGGAGACGTTCTGGCGGCTCCACGATCGCGAGGCCTATGCGGCATTGAAGAGCGAATGCGATCCCGAGGGGCGATTCCCGGGGCTCTACGAAAAGGCCGTGGGCCAGGGCTGAGACACGACCGCCGAGGGCGCAAACGACGTGGACACCCGCTTCTAGACAGGCCGGTCTGCGGGCCGGTCGACGCGGGGTCCGGTCCCGGTCGCGTGGTAGTCTCGTCGTTCATGGTCCGCGGCTTCGCGAGGAAACCACGATGGACATCGTTCGCGTCATTCTTTCGATCCTGCTTCCCCCGCTGGGCGTCTTCCTGCAGGTGGGAATCGGGGCACATTTCTGGATCAATATCCTGCTGACGCTGCTCGGATACATTCCCGGCATCGTGCACGCGGTATGGATCATCGCCCGCCGCTGATTCGCCGCAAGGCCCTCCGGCCGAATCCGGCCGCCGACGACGTTGGCGGAACAACCTGTGCGACCGCTTCCTGCCTTCCTTCGCGAGCGTGGGCGCTGCGCGGGACCTCGCACGGGTGACTCGAATGGTTCGCCGTGTTCCAGGCCGCACTGGTCTGCGCCGGGGTCTTGCCCGGCGCTTCAATCAGACATTCCTCTTCGGGGCGCTGGACTCAGGCGAAGCGGCGGGCGTCCTTCGTTTCCTGCAACGGGTGACGGATCGGCGCCGGCACCGACGGCATTCGCTCGCGGGCCGGCCCCCCGGCCAGAGGCGAAGGATGTTGGGGCTAGAAGATCGCCATCGAAGCGAAGCCGCTTCCATCGCATGCGATTGGCCGGATCACGGAAGCGGGGTAAGCTTTTCGCATGTCCGACTCGACGGCCTCCACGTTTCCCTACCGGGTCCGCGCGTTCCTGCGCCGGCCGCTGCGATTCGTCGACTCGTGGTGGCTGCCCATCGGCGTGGGAGCGGCTGGTGGCGCGGTCGTGATGTTCGTCACCCTGGTCCTCGAGCCGTCGGGGACCGATCGCTACGACGCACCGTTCCGCACGTTGCGGCTGTCCGGCTACAGCCTGTGCGTGCTGTTGCCGTTCCTGGTCGTCCACGGCCTCTCCCGGGCCTGGCTGGATCGTACCGGCGCGGTCTGGCGACTCTGGCACGAGCTGGTCGCGCTGGCCGCCGTCGTGATGCTGATGTTCTACGCCGGCTACGCCTATTGGGCACTGGTGATCAACCAGTTGCCGCTATCGGCCGCCGACTGGCTGTTTTTCACGATTCGATTCACCCTGCCGTTCCTGTTGGTCCTGGTTCCGCCCATGCTGCTGGTGCGAAGCGCGCTGGTCACGGTGCTCGGTGCTCGAGTCGGTGAGGAAAGGATCGTGCTGACCGGCCGCAACCAGGAGGATCGGCTGCGGCTGGCCGCGTCCGACTTCCTCTTCGCCGAGGCCGAGCAGAACTACGTGACGATCCACTACCTGCGTCGGGGGGAGGCCCGGCACCGGATGTTCCGTGCGCCGTTGGCCGAGATCGAATCGCAGCTGCCCGATGCGCTGCGGGTGCACCGGTCCTACCTCGTCAATGCCTCGCGCGTGCAGGCCGTCGAGGGAAACGCCCGCAAGCGGACCGCCAGGCTAGAGGGGGCCGGTCGCTCGGTGCCGGTCTCGCCGAAATTCGAGCTGAGCCGGCTCGAGATTCACGAATCGGGCGCGCATCGGGGCTGAGCCAGCTTTCCTCCGCAAGACAGGTTCGTCCCGGCCAGATCGCTTTCGTCCCAGGCTCGAGCACCTTCGTCAAACATCCTTCGCCTTCGTCACAATCCGGTGGACGGTTGGGCTGGCGGGCTCGAGACTGGCAGCACACCCGAACACGAAAGCGAGTGCGACCATGAACCGTTTCCGTCTCTGCATCCCCTTTTTCGCAGCCACCGTCCTGGCCGGCTTCTTCCTGCCCGCGCAGGCGGCAAACATGGCCGAAGCCCCGGCGCGCGCCGCGCTCATCGAAAAGATCATCACCACGGCCGAAGCCGAAGTGGCCGATCCGCGCTGGGTGACCGGCCCCGAGTGGCAAGCCTTCAAGAAGGTCATCCTCGACCCCGAGTTCCAGGCACTCGACGACGCCGAATTCCGCCGCGCCTTCAACGATGCCTCGGAAGATCTGCCGTTCACCCACTTCCGGCTGCGGTGGCGGGAATCGCAGGGGTCCGGCGAACCCGAACCGATGGTGTCGCTCGATTGGCCGCGTGAAGATGTTGCCCGTATCAGCATCCGCATGTTTGCAGGTAACCCCGCCGAGTTTGTCGCGCGCATGGACGAGGTGATCGAGGCAGCGCCGGACGCGCTGTTGATTGACCTGCGCGGCAATCCGGGGGGCTCCTTCCCGACTGCAGTAGCGCTGGTGCGCAAGCTCGTCAACGAACCGATTGACGGCGGTGCCTGGCTGGCACGCCCCTGGTTCGAGCGCCATGGCGAGGTGCCGGATGACGAGCAGTACGCCGCCATCACCGCGCTGGAAGAGCTCGACATGGCAGCCTATGTCGAGAAATTGCGCACAGAGGGTGCCACCCGCCTGATCCTGCCGGCGCACGATGAGCCCATTTTCGAGGGGCGCGTCATGATCCTGACCGACGAGGGCACGGCCAGCACCTGCGAGCCCCTGATCGACCGGCTGCAGGCCCATGGCATGACCATCGTGGGCGAGCGCACTGCCGGCGCCATGCTCAATGGTCATATCTTCCCGCTGGACGACACCTTCAAGCTGTTCCTGCCGTCAGGTGACTACGTCACCCCGAACCTGGTTCGGCTCGATCGCCGCGGCGTGGCTCCGAACGTCGAGGTGCCCGGCGATGAGGCGCTGCAGCGCGCGCTGAGACTGCTCGACGACCCGGCCTGAGAAGTTCATCCGCTGCGCGGGCGGCTCGGCCGCCCGCGTCCCCCACCTTCTTTTGGCGAGTGGGCGGTCCGGTCGGCGTATGGCGGCCTGCACCCTGTCGAGATTCGCCGGCTCGGCTCGAACGGCGGCGGCCGACCGGAACGGACCGATATACTCGGGCTTCCTTTCGATCGGGATCTTCCGCAATGCGCGCATTCTTCCGCACCGTTCTCCTGCTCGCTCTGTTCGCGATGCCGCTTGCCCCGGCGATTGCCCCGGCCGACACGATCGACGATCCTGAATGGCTGGATGCCATGGAGTGGCGCCTGATCGGGCCTTGGCGCGGCGGGCGCGCAACGGCCGCGGCCGGCCACCCGGAAGACGGCCAGTTCTATCTGATGGGCGCGACCGGCGGCGTGTTCGCGACGCACGACGCCGGCAAGAGTTGGGAACCGCTTGGCGACGACACCTTCGGCACGGCGAGCGTCGGCGCGATCGAGATCGCGCCGTCGGACATCAACGTCATCGTCGTGGGCATGGGCGAGTCGCCGGTTAGAGGCGTGTCGTCCAGCCACGGCGACGGCGTCTACCGCTCCACCGATCGCGGCCGGACCTGGACCCACCTGGGTCTGGAAGACAGCCGCCACATCAGCGAAGTGCAGATCCACCCGACCGACCCCGAGACGTTCTGGGTCGCCGTGCAGGGCGCGGCCTACGGCCCCACCGAGCAGCGAGGCGTGTTCAAGACCGTCGACGGCGGCGAGACCTTCGAGAAGGTGCTCTACATCGACGACACGACGGGCGCCGTCGACCTGCGGTTGGACCCGAACAATCCGCGCGTGCTGTACGCGGCGATGTGGGACTGGCAGCGCACGCCCTGGGCGATCCGCTCCGGCGGCCCGGGCTCGGGCGTCTGGAAGTCGACCGACGGCGGCGAGAACTGGGAGGAGATCGGCACCGACGACTTCCCGGACCTCATGGGCAAGATCGGCGTCGCACCCTCGGCCGCGAAGCCCGGCCGCGTCTGGGCCGTCATCGAGGCCGAGGAAAAGGGCGGCGTCTGGCGCAGTGACGATCATGGCGAGACCTGGACGCACCTCAACGGCACGCGTCGGGTCCAGTCGCGGTCCTGGTACTACATGCACATCTTCGCCCACCCGACCGACGAGAACACCGTCTTCGTCCAGAACGCGCCGTTCATGCGCTCGTTCGACGGCGGCAAGACCTTCGAGCAGTTCGCGCAGAACATCCACGGCGACCACCACGACCTGTGGATCAACCCCGAGAACCCCGACATCATGATCGGCGCCAACGACGGCGGCGCGGCGATCAGCTTCGACGCCGGGGAGAGCTGGTCCAGCCAGTACAACCAGCCGACCGCGCAGTTCTATCGTCTAGCCGTCGACAACGACTACTTCTACCGCCTCTACGGCGGCCAGCAGGACAACTCCACCGTCGCGATCCGCTCGTTCGGCGACGACGGCGGCATCGGCCGCGACGACTGGATGCGCACCGCCGGCTGCGAGAGCGCGCACCTGGCCTTCGACGCCGACGATCCCCGCTACGTCTACGGCGGCTGCTACCTCGGGCAGATCGAGGAGTTCGACATGGTCACCGAGACCGCGCGCGACATCCGCATCTACCCGGAACTCGCGTTCGGCGTGCCGGCCTCCGAGCGCATCTACCGCTTCAACTGGAACGCGCCCATCGTGGTCTCGCAGCACGACCCGTCGGTGATCTATCACGCCGGCAACCAGGTGCTGAAGTCCACCGACCGCGGCTTTTCGTGGACCGAGGTCAGCCCCGACCTGACCCGCGACGATCCCGAGACACAGGGCCCGGGCGGGGGGCCGATCACCAACGAGGTCAGCGAGAACTACGGCACCATCATGTACCTGGCCGAAAGCCCGCATGACGCCGGTACGCTGTGGGTCGGCACCGACGACGGACTGGTGCAGATCACGCGCGACGGCGGCGAGAACTGGGAGGACGTCACGCCGCGGCGCGCCGGCGATGGCATGGTCAACACGATCGCGGTCAGCCCTCACGAGCCCGGCAAGGCGTATGTCGCGTTCACGAAGTACAAGTACAACGATCACTCCCCGATCATCTACGTCACCGACGACTTCGGCGAAAGCTGGGACCGCATCGATGACGACATCCCGGATGGCCACTGGGTGCGCGTCGTGCGCGAGGACCCCGAGCGCGAGGGCCTGCTGTTCGCCGGCACCGAGAAGGGCGCGTTCTTCTCCTTGAACGATGGCGGGGACTGGACCCGCCTGCACGCCGACGACCTGCCGGTCGTGCCGATCACCGACCTGAGAATCCAGCATGGCGATCTCGCGGTGTCGACGCTGGGCCGCTCGTTCTGGATCCTCGACGACCTGTCGCCGATCCGGCAGTTCGAAGAAGGCCATGCCGAGGCGCAAGCGCACCTGTACGTGCCGTCCGCGGCCGACATCCTGGATCTCGAAGGCGACCGCCCGGCCGGGCGCGGCGAGAACCCGCCGATCGGCGCGATGCTCTACTACACGCTGGCCGAGGCGCCGGACCTCGAGGCGACGACGCTGAGGATCGAGATCGTCGACGCCGGCGGCAACACGATCCGCACGCTGGAAGCGAGTGCCGACAAGGGTGAGGAAGGCGGCGGCTCGGGGTCGAGCTACGCGCTGCCGGCCGGCGCCGGCCTGAACCGCGCCGTCTGGGACTTCGAGGCTGACCCCATCGAGCACGAACTGCCCGACTTCGTCATCGGCTCCGGTGGCGACCGGAAGATCGACGGCTATACGGCCGCCCCGGGCGAATACACCGTCCGCCTGACGCTCGGAGACACGACCGTCGAGCAACCGCTGACCGTCCGCTTCGACCCGCGCCAGGAAGTCGACCCGCAATACCTGGCCGAGCAGCAGGAACTCGTGAAGTCGGCCTACGACATGCTCGACGAGTTCCAGGCCACGCTCATCGGCCTGCGAAAGATCCGAGAGCAGGCGCAGATCAAGCACGCCATCTTCGACGACAACGGCGAAGCCGAGAAGGCCGAGGCCATGCAGGCCGTCATCGACGCCATCGACGACTGGGAAGACGGCAACATCGCCACCGAGCGTGAGTATTTCCAGGACGTTCTCAACTGGCCCGACCGCCTGTTCACCGAACTGCAGTTTCTCTACGGCACGCTCGACGACGCCATGCCGCGCGTGACCGAGGGCATGAAGCAGCGGCACGCGGATCTGAAAGGCAGGTTCGAGGATGCGATGGGGGCGAGGGATGCGGTGGTCGAGGGGGTTGTGGAGGAGGCGAATGGGTTGGCGGGCGAGTTGCTGGTTGTGCCGGAGATGGCTGCGTCGCATGATTGATTGGCGATAACGGTCCAATCGCTGGCTGAGATCCCGATACACAAGACAAGATCAGATCTAATGGCCGTTCGGCTGCGTCGAACGGGCTCGGAACAGCTCCGGCTGCCGTTGCGAATTCGTTACAGCCCGATCGATAGGGAGGCAGCCTGCGAACCCTCTA